>JBAUUG010000479.1:0-14092 GCA_049582585.1 Bryobacteraceae bacterium
TTTGAGTTCAGTGCAAATGATGAAATTGGATTCCAGCGTCAGTAGATCTCGCAGCACGTTTGGAAACGTCGTACGGGGCGGCTCTTTGAGAGACAGCACGTCGACATAAGCCTCACCTATTCGAAGACCGTCGCGTGTGCAGACGATCGGCGAGCTCGCGATGTAGAAGTCGAGGTGCGAATCGTGGAGAAGACGGTCTGCTGCTGCAATATCGGGATCTAGATTTGCAAGAAGCCGTAAAAACTGAAACGCCTCGGCCTTCGGCAGCTTGCGGATACCCAAGAGATCGCCAATATTTCGGATGAAGGAGTCCGTTTGCGCGACGAGCGTCGCGCGGCTATGTTCCAGAGAATCAGCGAATACGCGCAATACCTTCTTTGTGGAAAGCGTGCGTTTGACCCTTGAATTCTCGTACATCGGGCGCTCAATAAGAATCACGTAAACGAGTCGAAGCGTGTACAGGCCTGGAGCCTTCGATTGCAAGTGTGCGTTGCGGTCTGAGATTGTCTTGCGGATGATCTCCGGCCCGTAGTCGCCTGTGCATTCAATCAAGGCGCGGTCTTGTTTGAGAACGTACTGGTATACCCGAAAGCGCTCATCGAAAGTGCGCCAGGCCTGCGCCGCGCGCTTGGTGTACGACTCAAGCGCGTCGTCCGTCAGGCACTCGCAATCGATGCCTTGTACCGCAAGGGCAATGCCGAGCTGATTGCCTTTCGTTAAGAACACATGCTCATCGATAAACCGATGCGGGGCGAGAACCGCGTTAGCGGCACCTGCCGCACGGTGCTGCTTGAGAAACCTTGGTAAGTTGACCACTACTCCGGCCTCCGCTTCAGTACCGCCCAGAACTGTTCGCGCTTCAGGGGATCGTAGAGTGTCTTGCGCTGTCGCACTTGGTTCATCACCTGAAAAATATTCGGATCGATCCGCGTTAGGCGCCTGCCGATTTCCCAGAGCGCCACAAAGAGGGTCAGCGCCGAGAACTTCGGCAGAAAGCCGTCATTCGCGCCAACAATCACCGAAAGGAGAAAAGCCAAACCGGCGAGCTTTCTATCGATTCCGATGATGAGTAAGGGTTTGTTGAGTGCCCGTGCACCAGGCTTGATCGCCAGAGGCATGGATCAAAGACCCTGAACCCAAGTGATTATGGGCGACGCGAATAGCGCGAAGATCAGACCGAGAAACAGACCCGACACCTTCGCGATAGTGCCGGGGCCGCCGGCCATCAATCCAATTCCGCAGATGATGCACAGAATGATGCCGAGCCATTTGGCAATGGCTATCATCTCCGTAGCTATGCCCTGTGCCGCCTGGCCGAAAGAACTTGATTGAGCAAAAGCTAGGGTTGCGCTCACGCCAAATATCAACAAGCAGCGCCCGACGTGGGGTGCCAATCTCTGCAAACCAATGGAAAATCTCGTCATGAAAACTCCTTTCTGAATCTCTTCACCCCTCTCAGGGATCTGCTGGGCTCTACTTTCAGCGAGGGTTCCCAGGACCCAAATCCGACAAGATTTTTTTCTTTTTTTCTGAGGAAAAATTGTGGATTGAGATGCTATGCTGATTGGGCGACATCTACGCGGCGCTTTTCATGTCGTCAACTGCTCGACCCGAATACCTAGACGCTGGCCAGACCATCGACCAGAACTTCTTCTGGATCCGGCCTGTTGACGAGAATGGTTTTGAAGTTGATCGCCGGTTTGTAGAAGCCGCTCAACAGAGGGCCCGAGATCTCCGTGCGTACAGAGCAGACGAGCTGCTGGATGATGCTGTGCGAGCAGAACTTGTGGAAGCCGCCGTTTACGCCGCTTCGCGAGCCACGCGAAACGAGCCTGTTCGCGACGCCAAGAGATACCTGTACACGACTTTCGCTCGTCTTGTAGACGAGCGTATCGCGAAGGAAGCGTTCCTAAGCCACCAACCACCCGAAGAATTAGACCAGCTATCAGTTCCAGCTGCATCTGCACCGCCTAATATCGAGCGACGTATCTTATGCGATGAAATTCTGGATGCGATGGAACCCGAGGATCGCTGGGCTTGGGAGAGGCGAGTGATTGGATACGAAGTTCAAGAGATTGCTAGCGAACTGAATGTCACTGCCGATTGTTTGTCGACACGGATGAGGCGCGGTCTAAGGGAAGCCGCACGCATGTTGCGCCTCAGGCCTGAGAGACAATAACGATTCGGAATGGCGGACACATCAGACTCTTCATCAGAAGAGCGTCATCTTCTCGATCTTCTTGCAAGATCGGCGCTTAACGATTATCCAAACCCGGAGCGAGTCGGCTGTCCCGGTCGAGAATTCCTCCAAACTCTTGCATTCAATCGCAAGTCAATTCCATTGAATGATCCCCGACTTGATCACGTTGTACATTGCTCGCCGTGCTTTCGTGAATTAACCGAATTCAAATCTGCTGCGAAGTCACATCGGCAAAGACTTTGGATCGCTTCTAGTGCCGCAGCCGCTGTTGTCGTAACTGGCGTGGCGCTCTGGGGCACCGGCACTTTAAGACGTATCTTGCCATCGAGTTCTGGCAATTCTGCGCCGATTCTGGCCCAAATTGATTTGCAGAATAGGGCGATGACCAGGGGTGCTCCAACAACCTCTCCGAAGATGGAGCCGATCCGGATTCCGAGTGGACCGCTTAAATTGTCGATTCTCCTCCCAGTCGGAAGCGAACCAGGCATGTACGAGCTTGAAGTACTGAAGGATGTTGACAAACCTCTTATCACTGAATCAGGGCAAGCGAGCATCATCAATGGAACCACAACCCTGAACCTTTCGGTGAATACCTCGCCCTTAAGTCCTGGAACTTATCTACTCGGTATTCGTCAGCCGCCATTAGATTGGGCTTTCAATCCGATCAGAGTCGAATAGCGGCTTTTTTAACGTGTGCTTTCGGCAAGCCTGCATGAATTCGACCAGCGATTACTTGTAAGGTCGATCTTCAGCCGGACATCCGGCGAGGAGGAAGTCCATGCCGCGAGGCAAAACCCTGACCGTCACTCTCGAACACCTGTGTTCATCTCGGGCCGTTCTTTCGCCTCTTCGACGATTGAGTAGTGCTGTGTTACTCGCCGTTATTGTCGTCGCGAATCACGCCGAAGGTCTGCAAGAGTCGAACGAGCTCAGCAACCGACCCTAGGAGGTAGTCCGGACAACAAGACGCGAGGTCACCAGCAGTGTCGTACCCCCAAGTGACGGCGACGCACCGGATGCCAAGGCGGCGGCATAACATGACGTCCATGACGGTGTCGCATACGTAAATTTCGCGCCGGCCCGTGACGAACCTTGCGAGTAACTCGGCCTTCGGTCCGTGCTCCCGGCCGAAGATGTCGCGGAAATTGGGCGCAGAGGCGCCGAGGGTGCGTCGGATCCCGGTCGCATATGCGCCCGTGATAATCGCCGCAGGAATCGTGAGCCTCTTCGCGACGTCGACCACGTCGGAGAACGCCCGGACGCTGTCGCAGCGATGACGCATCAAGACGCGATGCATGGCTCTCAGGGCAGAGGCGCCGTCCTCCCCCGCGGCGCGAATTTGCGCTTCGCGGCCGAAGTGGCGTCTGTAGGCGTCCCCGTTGTCTATGCACGGCGCTTCGCCGAAAAGAGAAAGAAGGTCGCGTGCGGCCGACCAGGCGAGCCGCGAGGAATCGAGCAGAACGCCGTCCGCATCGAAAAATGCTATCTCGACTCGCACCGTGCCACGTCAACCGATCGTCGATTCGTCCGCGGACGGGTAGAGCCTCATCGACTCCACGCTCAGGACTTGGCGTCCCGTGAACCGTGCGATCTTCTCGGCTATTCGGTCCCGGCCTTCGACGAGCAGTTCGCATCCGGTCTTTGTCAAACACTGAGCCTTATACCCTGCCATAGAAAGCTGGGAGTTGGGGATCGCGGCAGAGTCGGGAAGCATGATGAGCTCGTCGTAGACGACGCCGTATCTCGCCAACCAAGCCTCCGTGTCGGCTCGCCATCGTTCGGCACGTTCGGCGACGATCGCGCGCACTCTTATCTGCGGGAGGTAGAGCGGCTTCGCAGAACGAAGATCCTCGATACTATCGACGAGACAGCCAGGCAATCTCGATGTCCACATGCAAATTACCCGGTCCAACGACCAACAAAACGTGCCCGCAAACTTAATACCTGCGAAATTCCATTCGAATATTCTCTCATCGTCGAGGACATCCGCGAAAAAGTCGACGAGATGCGTCGATCGCGAGTGAGTGTAGACCGCGCAGGTGTAGTAGCGAGCCCCAAGACTCTCCAATACAGACCGCGCTCCCGCTATGGCGCGGCCGTGGTGAACACTATCGTCGACGACTAGAATTTTGTCGCCCCCTGGCAACGCGAAGTTCTTCTGCCGGGCTCCAATGAAGGATGGTCCCCCCAGAACGCCCAGTCTCGCACCGATGGCCGTAGCGATTATCGAGGCGGGAATCATTCCGGAACGCGGAATTCCGTAGACTGTGCCGATGTCGCGGGGTAGGTCGGGTAGCAGCCTTTCTCTGATATCGCGGTTCAGGTCCCTGAACGATCGAAAGATCACGGCTCGACTCCAAGACCTTTTGCTCTCTCTGCGGTTGGCGAGAGACCACTGACGATCGCAACTACGCCGGGCCAATTGCAGACCGAGAGAACGGCGCTGCCCACAGGGGCCGAGCGATCTTCGCCCATACGAAAGTGTATAGCGCGCAATTGATCTTCCACCCCGATCGTCTCTAGGTGGCGCATATCGTCATCGACAATGACCTTGGCATTCATGGCCCGACACCACTCCGCCTTGCTGAAGGAAGGGCCGACGCAGACGACGTCATCGATCAGTCCGCCGATACCCTGAGAGGCGAGCCACTCGCGAGTGATCGCGTGCTGGTTCCCCGGGCGCGACGTCAGCAGGATGACTCGGAATCGCGTGGCCAGAAGCCGGAGGGCTTCGGAGCATCCGTCGGTCAATTTGTGAGACGCGATCTTGGCGTCACTGTACACGTCTGACGCCATGGCTTTGTACAAATCCTCGTCGCCGCCGACGCGCTTGACGATTTCGCGGCGTCCGAGTGGGGTTTGTCCAATATCTAATCCCTTTGTGGCGAACCACGACCGTTTTGCAGACCACGTGTCCTCAACCGTGCCTCCTATGTCCACGGCGATAATAGGCATCTTCGCGAGATGGTGCCCGTCTGTCTTTTGCATACGATGTCGAACAGTCAAAGAAGAGCCGGTCCACCAGCTCGTGCCATGCGTCAGATCGAGTCGCGCAATCTCAGGCTTAGAGTCCATAGTACTCAACACACGCTCTCACTTCTGCGTCGGAGACTAGCCGCGGACCGACCGAATCGGACGCTCGAAGACGCTCGTGAATAGAGTCCCACGGTTTGTGGCCTCCGAGACGCGCAAGTTTTCGCGGGTCAGCTGCCCCCAGCGCGGACGAGCCGCTCGACTCAAGCACCTTTGCGGCGTCCGTCCAGGTTTTGAACAGGCAGGTGGACAGACCCAGCTGCGCGAGGAAGCCGGAGAATTTCCATAGGCCCGACCGCTCCTCGTCGGCGATCAGGCCGACGGCGTTACCGTAGGACAGAGAAACGATCGCGCCATGAAGGGATGATCCGATACTACACTCGGCGACCGACAAGATCGACAGTATGTCGCGAAGGCTTCTCGGATGGTGTACGACAGTTGCGGAATGCCCGCCAAAACGCCCATCGGCGAGCACCTCGTCGTCGCCATGGCAGAGACCGAGCGGAAGACACACGACGTGAAGGCCGTTCAACTCTAACGTGCGGATCACGCGGTCCAGGTCGGCGAATTGGTTATCCAAGTAACGCCTCTTCACATGGATTGCAGCGAGGCGGGAAACACTCGGAATTCCGTACGACTCCCTGACCTGCGAGTCGTAGTGCTCGCGCAATGCGGCGCGGTCGAAGACCGCCGCGATGCCGATTGCGGAGTCGTATCCAAGCGCGATCGGCATAGTGACTCCGCATGCTTGTAGATGTCGGACGCTCGCCTCGTCACGGCAGGATATGTACGACGCCGTTTCGACAGCGGCCTTAATTAAGGAGCGCCGGCTAGGCGGAAGTGTTTTTGTGACTCCGACGTAGTTGTACGCGTAGGGTATGCCGAACTTCGACCGGAGAATGTAGGGCACGAGTGAGAATGACTTATGAACGATTGCTGCCAACGACGGGTCTGCGGCGTAGTTCTTGGAAGATGATCGTGTCCACGAGATCAGGTTCCCTCCGCCTACGAGCAGCGTCCCGACCCCGCCTCGGGCGAGCGCGCCGGTGATCGTGACGGTTGGCCTGGCGTCCGGCCACACCGAGCGAGTCGCCGTAGGGGACGCGTGAACGATCTCATCGTATCTCCGACCGAGGTGATGCTCGACGAGGAAGGGAAAGAGCAGGTCGCCGAAGTTATCAATATCAAAAGAACCCCAGTTGACAAGCTTAGTGCCGCGCATGCTGAACCTCGTTCTTGAGGAGTTCGACCAGGCGTGCGTTGCCGGACATCTCAATCTTGACGCGCGGCGGCGGAGCGGCGAGTCCTGACCGCAATGCTTGTCCGATCGCTTCGGTCGAAAGTTTGTCTTCCGGCAACACCCATATGCCGTCGTATGCTCTTGCAACTGCCTCGGCTCGGATAATCTGCTCGGATCCCGAGTGACTTCGAGGCACCGCGATCAATTTCTTGCGATGCGCAAGCGCCTCTGTCAGGGTGTTGTAGCCGCACATGGTTACGACGAGGTCCGCTTCGGCGATCAGCGCTGCCAAATGGTCCAAGTAGGCGATGATCTCCGCGTCGCGTGTAATCCGGGGGTAGTCGGCAAGGAGTGCGCTCTTGAGAAGTGGCGAATTGCCGCCGAGCACGATCTTGAAGCATATGTGCCTCTGCGCGTCCGCGATGCTCTCGATGTAGCAGCATACCGAGCGGATAAGACGGTCACCGTCATAGCCACCGCCGACCGTGACTAGGACCGAATTCACCGAGTCGGATGATCCATGGTGCCGCACGCTCTGGTCGGCATCCTGGGTGACGCGGTCCCCCAAGTAGCCGACGTAGATCACCTTCTTGCCGAAACTCGTGAGGCCGTACATGTCCGCGGCGTTGTAGATCGCCTCTTCGCCGAGAATAACGATCTTGTCATATAGGGCTTCGATCGCTTCGTACACCGACTCGTCGCGCCAACGCGCTTTAACCGACGCCGGTTCGTCGACGATGTCCCTCAGAATCAGCATGCTCTTGCACTCGCCCCGAGCCCGTATTGCTTCGAGCGAATGAAGAAGCTCGCCGTTGAGGCCGAGAGGCCTCGAGTCGACGAGAAAGACGTCCGGTCGAAATTCGGAGAGGACACTTCGGATAGTGGCCTGACGTATCTCGAACGCGCGGTTGACGTCGAGGGTGCGACACTCAGTTCGTCCGTCGAGCGTCTTGGTGATTTCGGGCAACCGAACGATCGTCGTATTCTCCGGACATCGTCGTGAAAAGTAGTTGCTGCCCACGAGGAGAGTGCATCGAGCTTCCCCGAACGCCGAGACGATGGTGTCCGCAAGCTTCAGGCCACGAACAAATTGACCGGTACCGCGGGCGGCGGAGTTATACGCAAGTACCTTCACGACGAACGCGCCCTCCCGAAGCGCTTGGGAATTTGTCCACCCGTCCATTCAAGGACGCAGTTTATGATGGGGAAACAGAAATTATCACCTATGGCATTACCTGTGCACAAGGTTAGCGACGGCAACCGCGTTCACGAGAGCCAACACTGCGACGTAGACGAAGAGGCGGCAGGCGTTGAGCAGGCGGGGGCCAGATCTGGGTGCAAGGTCCTTTTAGATCACGCAGGGGGGCGGTATGCATCCGGCCCGCAGGATTCCGATTCCGCGCGAGTGCGTTCCCACCGGGGGCCTGAGGCGTTCTCCTCGACGTCGCGGCTGGACGGCGGGTTCGTCAACCTGTTGCTTCGTCGGTTGGGTGCCCATGGAGCGGTGTGCCTCCGGCTCTTCTTCAGGCCGCACCGAGAGGATTCCATTCTCGTCGCACCATCGATAACCGGCAGCCTCGGGGATGAGGCGATGTTGCAGGGAGGCGTAAACGAACTTAAGCGCAGGGGGGCGAGGCGGATTGCGATCCTTTGCTACGAGCCGAGCGACCGCTGGAACGTTCCCGATTCGGCGGTCCTTCAGGTTTGCATTCCTGGTCTTCGCCGAGGTATCGGCGTCGCGGGTTGTTTTAGACTCTGCTTTCTGGCCGCTCGGTACCGCGCGATATTCTTCATTGCAGCGGACTGTCTGGACGGTGCGTATGGCGTGCAGCGGGAAATCGCGCGTCTCGAACTGGCGGAACTCGCTTCGCTCTGCGCGCTGAAGGTGTTCATCAGCGGCTTCAGTTTCAATCGGCATCCCGAGAAGGTGCTCGCTGGTAGGATCAGCGCTCTTCCGGAGGGAATTCATTTCCGAGCTCGGGACCCGCTTTCCTTAAGCCGTTTCCAGTCCGAGACGGCGAAGCCTGCGGCATTAACCGCAGACATCGCCTTCCTCATCGCGCGCGCGAGGAGTCCTTCCGGTGAGGCCTGCGAAAGCGGTCGCTGGATCGCGGTTCAGCAAAAACGGGGGCGCTTGGTCGTCGGCCTGAATCTCAACCAGCTGTTCCTGCGATTTGTTGACGACGGCGAGAGTTTGATCGCCGAGTTGACGATTCGGCTCCTACAGCGGGAGGCCGGATTGGCTATAATCCTAGTCCCCCACGACCGGAGGGGAAAGGTGCCTGACAAGATGCTGCACGGCCGCCTCCTGGCCGCGCTGCCGGAGGAGCTGCGGGAGCGGGTCCTCGCAGCCCCATGCCCAACGACGGCTGGCGACGCGAAGTGGCTCGCCGCGCACCTGGACTTTCTCGTGAGTCAGCGCATGCACTTGGCCATCGCCGCCCTGGGATGCGGTGTTCCGGTCATGTGCTACGAATACCAGGATAAGGCGGAGGGCATGCTAACCCACTTTGGCTTCGGACACTCCGTAATTCGGTCCCACGAACTCTGTGATATCGAGCGGCTCGCAGATCGCATTCTTGTCGCAGTCCGCGAGGGGCCACTCCGCAAACGCGACATTCACGCCGCGCTCCCGAGAGTGTTGGAACTCGCGCGGCACAACTTCGTGTGACGCTCAGGAGTGCTATGAGATGAGCCTACGCGTCTTCTATTTACCTGGTGACCACGACTACTTTCGCGCCCTTTACGGCGCGATGTCCTCACTCGATTCACCGCAGTCGAGAGGAGTGCTCGCGGTTCCTCGTCGCGAACGGCAAGCGCTTCGCGATCTCGCCAACTGTTGGAGTGGCGTCGACTTGGTACATGTCGGCTGGCCTGAGCATTTGCTCGCGGACCCTTCGCCCGGCTGCTCGTCGCACGAAGGGCATACGCTTGAGGCACTCGACTCGCTCGGGCGGTCGGGTGCGCTCGTTGTGTGGACAATGCATAACCGTCGTCCGCACTTCTGGCCGGCAGCCGCGGGCGATGCGTTGTACGCACGAATGGCGACGCTCGCTCGCGCCGTCATTCACCACAGCAAGGGGGGAATGCGCGAGATGACCGGAGCCTTCTCCTACAGGAGCGACGCGATCCATGATGTGATTCCCCACGGGCATTACGCCGCCGAGTTGACCATCTGCGAAGATCGCATCGAGTGCGAGCGTCGGCTCGGCCTCACCCCTTGTGCACTTCGTTTCGGAGTCCTCGGTCGTGCGCAGCCGGAAAAGCGGGTCGCCGACATCGCCCGTGCCTTTCTTGCCGGCGCCGGTTTTGACCGTCAGCTGCTCGTCACTGCCTTGGGCTCGGACGAACCGCTTCCATCGGACCCGCGACTCGCGTACCGCCCGCGTTCGCGCTGGCTTGCGCGAGAGGAGATCGCAATCCAGGTGAAGTGCTGCGATTGTCTCGTAGCTTGGCACGGCGGCGGTAGTCATCTCACGAGCGGCCTTGTGGCCGACGCGATCGGCGCTGGCATCCCGATGCTAGTGAACGCCGACTGGGAGTACTGGCGCGAGATCATGGGAACCGCGGCGTTTACGTACGCCGATGAGGACGGCCTCGCGGAGGCCTTCGCGACCCTGACTCCGGCAGACATAGCCCGCGGAGCTCTCGCGGCGGCATCACTGCGTCCCGCTAACGATTGGAGCAAGGCGGCACGGGAGACCGCTCGCCTGTTTGCCCGAGCCTGGCGGGCTCGCACTCGGGCGCGAGGGAGGAGTGTCCATGATCGAATATCACTACTATCGTGACCCGACCCCGCATATCTTCTTCCCAGAAGTGTTACCACCAAAGACCTATGCTGAGTTGGTATTTCCCGAGATAAAGCGTGCGCCAAAAGGTAGGGTCGGCCGAGACCTCTATGAGGGCGAGCCCGGCTACGCCGAATTCGTCGCCTCGCCGGGATGGCATGACCTCCACGCGACCTTCACTTCCCCCGTATTCGTGAGGTGGATACTGGATCTCTTCGCGGAGGATCTCGATCGACTGGGGTGCAAGGTAGACGCGTCCAAAGCCTACTACGAGCCTTACGTCGAATCGCGCGATATGGTGCAAAACGTAAGGGGCGCGATAAGCGATAGGGACGTGAACGCGCTTTTCACCCGATTCGACATCCAGGCTGCTGAAAAGGACTATGGTCGATACGTGCACCTCGACCGAATACGCCGGCTGACTGGGGGTCTCTTGTTCTGCTCAGATTACCGTGAGGAGGGGTTGATTGGGGGCGAGTTCGCGCTCTACCGCGACCGGTACTTTGCTAACGATCGGCATTGTTTATGGCCAAAAGTGGCGAAAACGTTCGCGGTTCGGCACAACACCGGTGTCATCTTCCTCAACGCCAACACCGCCTTCCATGGGCCTCGGAGAACATTCGCTCTCGCTGGCTTTCGTAGATGGGTCTACTACGCGATCTCAAGTCATCAGCCCGTCTGGTCGGCGCAGGATCGCTCGCGACCACGGGAGCTCTGCTTCAAGGCGAAGAAGGCAGTCGAACAGATTCGGGAGTGGCTCCGCCCCCGTATCGGCTGACAAGTCTGCCCGCAGAGTGCATGCGCGTTCTGTTTGGCCCTTCGTGAAACGGCCTTCCTCCTCTTCGATCAAGCGACGAATTTCCTCCATGTTCGACGACAATTCGTCTGCGTCTTTGTGAATGCAGGTTCTCGTGTGTGCGTCCCGTGCACGGCAGCAGAGTGCAGAGCTGATGTGATAGCACAATTGGGTACCTGAATTTGTCGTGCCAGCATGGCCGGTGAACTCTTCAGGCGACCAGGGTCATCGCTGTCCGGCCGCTTTTGCAGCGTTACGATTAACAACGACGGAGATGTTCAAGGACAGTAAGCGCCATATCGCCCAGCGTTTGCGAACGCGAGTGAGAAAGACCCTACTCGATTGACCACATTGCTGAGCAGTAGGAATACCAGACAAGTCATTTGGCCAGATCCTCGGAAGTCTTCTATCCGCTGATTGCTCACGGACGATCGACGTGCGTATCGGAGAGTGTGGCAGCGTGCGCGGGCTCGCTTTGGCATTGGCTCGTTATGAGTTCAGATCACGATTTCTGACAAACTTCTGGAACGTTACTTGGAATGCCGGCTACTGTGGAAGTCCATCAAGCAGTGTAAAATCGCGTCACTATACTGGTCGTAGTAGTTGGCACTTAGATGTTTGTTGTAGCAGTGCCGGTTTTGCTGGCGGTTCTCGCCGTCCCATCTGAGACCACCACAGCGCCTTCTGCTAAAACGCATCGTACTGCAGCGGAACGACTCCTGCAGCATGGGTTGCATCTGGGCGACCTGTACAACTGGTCAGACGCGGCTCCGGATTTCGAAGCGGCTGAGAAGGAATTTCAAACAGTCAGAGACAAGCGGAATGCACTATACGCGCACATCGGCCTGCTTCGCGCAACCGTCGAACGCCGTAACCTACCCCGCGCATCTGCCGGACTTGGGAGTGAGCTGGAGGAAAACCCGCTTCTTGCTTCCGATGAACAGCTGCGGATGTTCTGTCTGATCGTCAAAGGTGACATTGATCAGGAGATTGATGTTCGGGCGGCGCGTTCGGATTGGGAGCAGGTCGAAGCGCTCGCGCAGCGCCTTGGAGATGAGCATTGGCGAAATCGAGCGATGGGGCAGATTGGAATTGCGGCTTTCTACGATCGTGACCTTGAAACGGCAAGGAAAAACATCGCGACCGCGGCCGCCGTTGCCACTCAAATTCATGACACAGGGGCGCAAATTAGGTTCACAACGGTTCTTGGAATGGGCCTCATGGAAGCTAAGATGTACGACCGCGCGCTGCCGTACTTCGAAAATGCCCTTGCGATCGCCCAGAAAACGCCGGATGCCGGCTTTCCTTTCTTCACTCACGAGGCCCAGTTGGAAGCATTGATTGGGTTAAGCCGCTATGCAGACGCCCAGCACCTCGTCGATGAAATGGTGAATCAGACTGGTGCGCCTTACACGCGTGGCCCGCAGGCAGAGCTGCTTGTTATGGAAGCTCGCATTTCCATGGGCCGTGGGGATGTTCCGCATGCGATCCAGGATCTCGAACGATGGGTGTCTATTTGTAACGAGCAAGGTTACCAGCAGGCGAAGGCTCGACCGGAAGCTATGCTTTCGGACATCTTTAGAAATGAGGGGAATCTGCCCCGAGCTGAATACTATGCGGCTCTGGCTGCGGCGGATTCACAAGCCAGCGGAGACAAGTGGGCAATCCCTCAACGTCTGCAAGCGCTGGCGCAGTTGCAAGTTGCGCAAGGTAAGTACGTCGATGCTGATCGAACGTACGACAGGGCCAGTGCGTTCATCGATTCAGGACTCGCGAATGCATCGAGTGTTTTGGAAAAGACTTCCTTGATCAAAGCGTCCGGAACTCTTTATCCCGAGCATTTCGCTCTACTTGCTTCACAGCTGAAAAATCCTGCTAAGGCTTACGAGATTGTTGAGCAGGTTAGAGGACGAGTAACGTCTGATCTGCTTAGATCCGGTTCGCTGAATTCTCAACGTGCGAAGCGCATTGAGCGGACCATCTCGGTGCTTCAGCTTCAGATGATGTCTGCGAAGTCCGCTGCGGACGTCGACCGGTTGCGTGATCAGATTTTTGATGCTGAAGAACAACGTTGGATCTCGCCCGGAATTAGCATTTTGAAACGCAGAGCGCAAGAGACCGTTCCAATTCAGCGCGTCCAGCAGAGCGTCGATCCATCCACTGCGATTTTGGAGTACGTCATTGCGGAGCCGCACTCCTACTGCCTTGTCGTTTCGCGAAATTCCTTTCACATTGTCACACTGACCGGTGAAGCCCAACTGAACCGGTTGGTCGATACATACCTGAAGGCGCTTAAGCAAAAGATGGCGGCACACGCCGAAGCCAACGAATTGTTCAAGCTGCTGTTGCTGCCCATTTCAGAAGCCAAGGAAAAAGAGAAGCTAGTAATCATTCCGGATGGCCAGCTACATTTGCTCCCGTTCGGAGCGCTAGAGGATGGACAAGGGACTTACCTGATCCAATCGCACGTAATCGCCTACGTCCCGTCCGCGACCAGCTTCTATTTGCTGGCGCAAGGAGTCAATCAGAGCGGATTGTCACTCCAACCGCTATTGGGTGTGGGCGGTATCCGCTATTCTCAAGTTTCCTTGCGACCCGTCGGCTTGGCGCCAGAGGCGGGTACGGCTTTGCTTGGAGACCTTCCCAATTCCAAGCAAGAGGTGCTGGACGCGAACTCCGCGATCGGCGGGAGCAATGAGTTGCTCATTGGCGAAGACGCGACGGAATCGGCTTTTAAACATGCCGCGACTGGGAGATTCGGAACCATCCACCTTGCGGTGCACGGTTTTGCGGATGATCCAGACCCGGATAACGCAGCTCTGGCCTTGCTGCCAGACGTCAGGGCGGGTGAAGACGGGCTTCTTCACGCTTCGGAGATTGCAACCATGCGGATTAACGCGAATCTTGTCGTCCTGTCGTCCTGTGATACTGCAGTTGGGCCCGTTGAAGGAGAGGAAGGCATTGCAAATTTGTCGAATTCCTTCCTGCTCGCGGGAGGCAAATCCGTGATTTCGACACTCTGGACCGTTGAAGAC
>JBAUUG010000480.1:0-3250 GCA_049582585.1 Bryobacteraceae bacterium
GTCTGCGTGCTGCTTTCGTTGAGCTGCGGATACCGCGGGCCGATCTATCCGCCTTCCCCCGAACTTCCCGTTGCGATCACAGACCTGGCGGCAATCGAACGCGGCAATCGCCTCGTGATCACGTTCAGCGCCCCCACGCGTACGACTGATGATCTCGCCATCAAACGTTTTTCGGAAATTGATCTGCGCATCGGTCCCGCTCCGGTTCCATTCGACTTTGGCCGCTGGGCAGCCGCGGCAGCTCAATTTCAGTTGAATCCGCCACCTCCGAACGATCCCGACGATCCCAAACCGGCACTGATGACCGATTCTATTCCGATTTCGGAATGGCTGGGCCAGCGTATTGCGGTCGCGGTTCGCACGGCTGTGAAGAAAACAGGCCACTATTCGCAATGGTCGAACCGCGTGGTCCTCGAAGTGATTCCGCCGCTTCAGCCGCCGGACGCGAGCGCGAAAGCAACGTCTCAAGGCGTCAGATTGAGCTGGCCTTCGCAGGGTAGCGAAATGCATTACCGCGTGTTGCGTAAAGGACCTGCGGATAAGACGCCGGTTGAGGTGGGAACAGCGGAGAAGAACGAATATCTCGACACCACTGCGCAGTACGATACGCATTACGAATATAGTGTCGTAGCTGCGGAGACCACGGCCGAGAGTCTGCCCTCCAAATCAGTCGACATTACTCCGATCGATATATTTGCGCCGTCGGTGCCTACGGGCGTCACTGCTTTGGCGACTCCGGAGTCCATCGAGGTGTCGTGGCAACGAAGTCCGGAATCGGACCTGAAAGGTTATTATGTTTATCGCTCCGTCAGCGGCGGGCCGTTCGTTCGTATGGGTGACCTTCTCACGCTGCCCGTCTACAGCGATCACAGCGTAGAGCACGGTAAAACCTATCGATATGCGGTCAGCTCCATTGATCAGAAAGGGAATGAAAGCGAAAAATCCGCGCCTCCGGTGGAAGTAGGTTTCTAGTTATCGGGCGAAGATTGCAAGCTGTGTTAGCATCGAAGCCATGAGCGCGAGGTTTGTGCCGGGAGCGCCTGCTTGCTCCGATTCCTGACCACCTCGATTGCGTCATTCCAGGACTTTCTCTTCCTCGCGGGCCGCGCCTTTCGGAACCTCTTACGGCGCCCGCACTATTACACCGATGTGCTGCTGCAGATGGACATTATCGGTGTAGGAAGCTTGCCCATCGTAATCCCAACCGGCTTACTCAGCGGCGCGATTATCGCGCTTCAAATGTCTCGCGCACTCAATACCTACGGCGCTTCGAGCGAGGTGGGCACCATCGTCTCCTTAACGCAGGTTCGCGAACTGGGCCCCATGTTGACCGCGATTATGGTCGCAGGCCGCAACGCCTCGGGCATCGCCAGCGAGCTCGGCTCGATGAAGGTCACCGAGCAGATCGACGCCATGCGCGCCCTGGGAACCGATCCCGTTCAGAAGCTTGTAACGCCGCGCCTCACAGCGACAGCTCTGATGCTCCCCTGCCTCACCGTCATCGCAGACGCTATTGGGCTGCTCGGCGCATATCTTATAGCTGTTCCGTTGCTCCACATCATAGACGGCCGGTCGTTTTGGTCCACCTCCTGGCGCGCGCTGGTCCTGAACGATCTCGCGCAGGGCCTCATCAAGCCGTTTTTGTTCGGGATGATTATCGCGCTGGTGGGCTGCTATTGCGGCCTTCGCACCACGGGCGGAACTCAGGGTGTCGGGCGGTCCACGACGCAAGCCGTAGTCCTGGCGTCCATCTGGATCTTCATCGCGACACTGTTGATCGACAAGATCTTCGTGAATTTATAGCTTAAGATGCCGGATGCACCCAGTACGCTTCTGGAGCTAAATGATGTCAGCGTTCGCTTTGACGAGAATTGGGCGCTGCGTAAGGTCTCCCTAAAATTGAAGCCTGGAGAGACGCGCATCATCTTTGGAGCAGCGGGTAGCGGCAAGACGACGCTCTTGAAGACCGTCATCGGGCTGGTGTGCGTTGACGAGGGCCAAGTGAAATTGTTCGGCGAGGACGTGACCTCCATGAAAGAACATGATCTCTTCCCGTTACGAAGCCGCACGGGCATACTTTTTCAGGAAGGAGGCCTGTTCGATTCCCTTTCAGTGGGAGATAACGTCGAATATCCATTGCTGAATAAGCAGAGCACAGAGAGGGTATCGTCGGATGTCGATGCAGAGAATCTCGTGCGCGAGACGCTGCGTTTCGTCGAACTCGATCAGACCTTCGACAAGTTTCCCAGCGAGCTGTCGGGCGGCATGCGCCGGCGCGTCGGAATCGCTCGAGCGATTGTTACGGAGCCGCAGCTGGTGCTCTACGATTCCCCTACAGCCGGCTTAGACCCCATCACCGCGAACACCATCATGGCACTCATCGCGAAAGAACGGGACGTTCGTAATACAGCCTCGCTGATCGTGACTCATCGCTATCAGGATGGGGAATTGATGGCCAACTTCCGCTTCAATCCGGAGCGCGAGGAACTGGTTCCCGTAGGCGAAGACGAACAGCACGACCCGGACCGCGCCAGAACTAAGTTTGTTGTCATGAAAGAGGGAGAAATTGTGTTCTTCGGCAGCCGTGAGGAGTTGGAGAGATCGCAAGACGAATACGTGAAGAGATTTATCAAACACGAAAGGTAAGTCATGCCTAGCAATCAAAAAGTTGGTTTCGCGAAACTGAAGGTCGGGCTCTTGGGACTAGTCGCTCTATTCTTTATCGCCCTGCTCGTTTTCCTCCTCACGTCCGATACGTCCTGGTTTCAGAAGGAGGTTCCACTCCATGCCTACGTTTCCGATGCGGCGGGATTGACTGCCGGAGCGCCCGTGCGCATCAACGGAATACAAGCTGGCAGCGTGAAAAACGTGCAGCTTTCAGGCGAGACGAATCCTCAGAAAGTCATCAAGGTCGATTTAGTCGTTGACGAACCGTTGCTGAAGCAAATACCGAGTGACTCCATCGCTGCCATAGGCTCCGACAACCTGCTTGGGAGCACGAAGTTCTTCCAAATCAATAAGGGAAGCAGCCATGAGCCGATACGAGCGGGGGCCACCATCAAGACCGCCAACACGCAAGAATTTCAGCAACTCGTGGCGCAGGGCTTTGGCGTTCTCGATTCAGCGCAGGCGATCCTGCAAAGGTTACAAGACATCATCGGCCAGATTGAGGTGGGGAAGGGAACCATCGGAAAGCTGCTCGTGGACGAAAGTCTCTATAACAGCCTGGTAGCTACGGTAACCCAAGTCC
>JBAUUG010000481.1:0-2241 GCA_049582585.1 Bryobacteraceae bacterium
CCTGTTCTCTTTCTTATCGGCTGCGGTGGCGTTTCAAAAAGCGGTCAAAGCACTCCGCCTGCCTCATACTCGATCTCAGGCACAGTCACGGGTCTTGCTGCAGGCAGCGGTGGAATAGTCCTCGAGGACGATGGTGCGGACAATCTTGCAGTGAAAGCAAACGGAGCGTTCCGTTTTTCTACGAGCGTCACCAGTGGTGGCATGTACGACGTGACTGTGCTGACACAGCCCTCCAATCCCGTGGAACAATGCACCGTAGCGAACGGCCAAGGTAAGGCTACAGCCAATGTGACCAACGTCGAAGTCCAGTGCGCTGTGTCCACGCCGCCGGCACAATACACAATTTCTGGCACGTTGACTGGTCTCGCGGTGGGAAGCGGTGGATTAATCCTGCAGGACAATAATGCGGATAGTCTTTCGCTGAAGGCCAACGGAACGTTTCATTTTTCTGCCGCCGTTACCAGTGGTGGCTCGTACAACGTTGCCGTCTTGACGCAGCCCTCCCTTCCTATTCAACAATGCACCGTAGTAAATGGAACCGGGACGGCAACCGCCAATGTGAGTAACGTCGGAGTGCAATGCGCGGCGCCGATCCAATACACGATCTCCGGGACGCTGGTCGACCTTGCTGCAAGCAGCAGTGGATTAGTACTGCAGAACAACGCCGGGGATAACCTTTTAGTGAATGCCAACGGAGGATTTCAGTTTGCGGCCACCATTAGCGGTGGCGAGCCATATAACGTGACCGTACTGTCGCAGCCCTCCAGCCCCATTCAACAATGCACCGTTGCGAACGGAAGCGGCACGGCGACAACCAACGTAACCAATGTAAAAGTCGAATGCGGTCACAATGAGTGGGTCTGGATGTCCGGGTCGCCGAGCGTCAATCAAATCAGCGACGGAACTCTGGGTATTCCCGCCCCGGGCGACACGCCTGGAGGACGCCAGTGGGCTGCTACCTGGACCGATGCATCCGGGAACCTCTGGCTGTTCGGTGGATACGGTCCGGATTCGACTGGAACGCTCTTACCCATGAACGATCTGTGGAAGTTCAGCGCCGGCGAATGGACCTGGATGGCGGGTCCACCGTTCGGCGGACAGATCGGGAACTACGGGACCTTGGGTGTGCCGTCGCCGACTTCAATCCCGGGCGCGCGCTTCGAAGCGGCGGCGTGGACGGATGCATCCGGAAATTTCTGGTTGTTCGGCGGTATTGGTTTCGACTCGGCTGGGCATGAAGCAGACTTGAATGATCTCTGGAAATATAGCGGCGGCGAGTGGACCTGGATGGGCGGCTCGGACCTGGCCACGCAGCACGGCGTCTACGGAACCCTCGGCATTCCTAGCTCAAACAATATACCGGGGTCACGGGATTCAGCCGCTGCGTGGGTGGATTCAAATGGCGACGTTTGGCTGCTCGGAGGAGATGGATACGACGCGTCTAGCGCCATAGTAGGAATGCTCAACGACCTCTGGAAATACAGCGCCGGAGAGTGGACATGGATTGGTGGCTCCGACATCATGAACCAAAAAGGGGTATACGGCACGAAAGGCATTGCATCTGGGAGCAATGTTCCGGGCGCGCGCTTTGGTGCCTACCACTGGATCGATGCTTCCGGGAATCTCTGGCTTTTTGGTGGTTGTGCTTACGATTCCACCGGAACCAGCGGCCAAATTAATGATCTTTGGAGGTATAGCGGCGGGCAATGGACCTGGATGGGTGGCGACATGGTGGTGGACCAGATGGGTGTGTATGGAGCTAAGGGGACCGCCTCGGCGAGCAATCTTCCTGGCGCGCGCGAGTTCGGGGTCGCATGGGGCGATGGATCCGGAAACGGATGGATCTTCGGTGGAAATGCCCGCGATTCGATCGGGGCTTACGGAGAGATGAATGATTTGTGGAAGTACAGCGGCGGACAGTGGACATGGGTAGCCGGATCGAACGTCGCGAACCCGAGTTCGAGCTATGGCACGGAAGGGACTCTGGCACCGGGCGATGCACCGGGTGGGCGGTTTGATCCCAGTGCCTGGAAGGACGCCAACGGAAACCTCTGGGTGCTGGGTGGCTGGCAGCTGCAACCTACGCCTGGCAATCTGAACGATTTGTGGATGTACATGCCGTAGGTCGCTTGTCGGTTGGGCGGTCTGTTGCAGTTTTTATCGCGATCGATCAGCAGAGCAATTCGCGGTGGCATTCGTGCCCGTCCTTCGAAAAAGAATCGAAACAGGCAAGCCCTGCCG
>JBAUUG010000482.1:0-1680 GCA_049582585.1 Bryobacteraceae bacterium
GTGTCGAACTCTACCTGCGAAGCAGCAAATCGGCGGCGACGAACACGAAGAACAACACAGAAATAACTCCGTTCATCGTAAAGAACGCGGCATTCAATTTCGAGAGATCGTCCGCCTTCACCAGAGAGTGTTCATAAAGTAAAAGCAGGATCACGGCAATGATCCCAAGCGCCGCAATTTTTCCTAGCCCGAAAGCAACAATCAGGCCGACAAGAAATCCAATCATGATGAGATGGAAGATGCGTGCGATCCAGAGAGAGCCGCGAATACCGAAATACCGCGGAAGCGAATGCAGGCCCGCATCGCGGTCGAACTCATAATCCTGACACGCGTAGAGAACGTCGAAGCCGCCAACCCAGAACGTTACCGCGGCGGTCAGAAGAAGGATGCGGGGATCGAGCGATCCGCGAACGGCGATCCACGCGGCGGCGGGAGCAATGCCCAATGCGAATCCCAGCACCAGGTGCGACCAGCGCGTTACGCGCTTGGTATAGGAGTAAAGCAGCAAGACAGCCAGCGCCACGGGGGAAAGCAGCAAAGTCAGCCGATTCAACTGGCTTGCAGCGAGCACGAATACCGCGCTCGAAATCAGGACGAATGTCACCACGAATGCTGGAGAGAGATGTCCCGCCGGAAGGGCGCGTGCGCTGGTGCGTGGATTTGCCGCATCGATCGCAGCATCGGCCCAACGATTGAAAGCCATGGCAGCGGACCGGGCGGCGACCATCGCGACAATAATCCAGAGAAGTTGGTGAACGGGCGGCCATCCTCCGGCTGCCAGCATCGCGCCACACAGCGCAAACGGAAGCGCGAAGATGGAGTGTTCCCACTTGATCATCTCCAGTGTGACGCGCAAGTTGTGCAGTACGGGCATGGGTCGATTGTAATTGAGGGGCCAGTGGTCAGCGATGAGTGATGTTATTTTCTCAATCATCCGTTTCGACTTTATGAAGCTACTGATTCCCCGAAATGAGCGGCACAAACCGGCAGAATTCCCGGAGCTTTGTTTTAACTTCCCCATTTTCCCTGTAGATGAGTTGCAACTGTTGCGATCCGTCTTTTCCTATCGGAATGATCATGCGCCCGCCTTCGGCGAGTTGGTCAACCAACTCAATCGGCAATTCTGGAGCGGCCGCCGAAACGATGATGGCGTCATAGGGAGCGAATTCCGGAAATCCTCGAGTGCCGTCCCCCACCAGAACGGTGGCATTCTTATAGCCCATCGCCGTGAGCAACTCGCGGGCTGAATCGGCTAAAACTACGTGCCGCTCGACGGAGATGACCTGCGAAACCAATTCGGCGAGCAGCGCCGTTACGTATCCTGAACCGGTTCCAATTTCCAGCACCTTGTCCGAAGGCGAGAGCGCGAGAGCTTCGAGCATCAGCGCCACGATGAAGGGTTGAGAAATCGTCTGCTCTTCAGCGATCGGCAAGGGATGATCTTCAGAGGCCTGCGAGCGCCAGCGCTCGGGTGCAAATTCATGGCGCGAGACGCGAGACATTGCGGCAAGCACTCGTTCGTCGGCAATCCCGCGCGCGCGCAATTGCGAATCCACCATTTGGCGGCGCAGTTCGGAATAGGTATCGGAATTAGAGGCGGTCATGTGGGAGCTTCTAGCCTATCCCCACATTTTATTTCTCGACGCTATTTCTTGCGCTGTCGAACGCGCACGTCGAAGC
>JBAUUG010000483.1:0-7522 GCA_049582585.1 Bryobacteraceae bacterium
GGTTCCTCCCTGTTGACGTTGGCGATCGGCCGTGACTTCTTCCCGTACGTTGATTCCGGGCAGATGCGCCTGCATGTCTTGCCCCCGGCGGGCACTCGAATCGAGCAGTCGGAACTGATCTTCGCCGATATTGAAGCGGAAATCCGCCGCCTGCTCCCGCCCGATAGGTTGGATCTCATTTTGGATAACATCGGCCTTCCAAACCTTTCGTACAACCTGGGCTTCGGCAGCATTGCCACCATCAGCAACTCAGATGGAGACATTCTGATATCACTTAGGCCCGGAAAGCGGCAGACGCTCGAGTTCACGCGGATGCTGCGTCAGAAATTGCAGGCCAAGTTCCCGGAGGAAACGTTCTTCTTTACTCCCGCGAACATGACAAACCAGATCCTTGACTTCGGATTGCCTGCTCCTATCGATCTGCAGGTGGTCGGTCGCAACCCGGTGCAAAACCATCAAATTGCGCTCGATCTGCTGCGCAAAGTTTCAGCTATTCCGGGCGCCGTGGACGTTCACATCCACCAGCAGGTTTCCTATCCCACTGTGCAGGTCAACGTCGATCGCGACAAGGCGCAGCAGATCGGCTTGCAGCAGAAAGATGTTGCGAACAGCATGCTGATCTCACTTTCCGGAAGCGGCCAGACCGCACCGAATCAGTGGCTGAACCCGGAGACCGGCGTCAATTACCAGGTTGTGGCGCAAAGCCCGCTGTATCGCATTGATTCGTTCGAAGCTCTTCAGCGCACTCCGATTACGGCCAGTAATGGAACGAATAGCCAGCTGCTTGCGAACTTGGCGTCGCTTAAGCGTGACGAAACCGCCATTGTGATCGACCACTACAACATCCAGCCCACCCTTGATATTTATGCCGACGTCGACCAGCGCGACTTGGGGGGCGTGGCGAGCCGGATTCACGAGATCATTAAGCAGACGAAGAACCTTCCTGGAGGAACGGTCATCGATTTGCGCGGTGAGGTCTCCACGATGGAGCAATCTTTTTCGCGTCTGCTGATTGGCATCGGATTCGCGGTGGTTATCGTTTATCTCTTGATGGCCGTAAACTTTCAGAGCTGGCTCGATCCGTTCATTATCTTGATGGCGCTGCCGGGGGCATTTTCCGGAATTCTTTGGATGCTTTACCTTACTCAGACTACCTTCAGCGTTCCGTCGCTTATGGGATCGATTATGACCATCGGCGTCGCGACCGCCAATTCGATTCTGCTGGTCGTGTTCGCCAATGATGAGCGCGCTAACAACAAGGACCAGATGGAAGCGGCGCTTTCCGCCGGTTATATCCGCCTGCGTCCGGTCATCATGACCGCATTGGCGATGATCATCGGCATGCTGCCCATGGCGCTCGCCTTTGGCGAAGGAGGCGAACAGAATGCGCCGTTAGGCCGCGCGGTGATCGGCGGTTTGCTCGTCGCAACAGTTGGCACGCTTTTCATCGTGCCGATCATCTACTCATTTTTGCGCAAGAAGCCGCCGATCGACTATGACGAGAAGATCGACAGAGAATACAAGGGCGAGCCGATTGACGAGCCGAAGCCGCAAAAATCGTGAACATGCCGACTTCGAACGAGCCCATTGCCGATGTACCCGACAAGGCAGAAGAGCGTGGCGAAAAGAACCAAGGTAAAGGGCCGCGCCGCGGTCATTCGCCGCTGTATTGGCTGTTTTTCGCCGGGTTGCTGATTATCGTCGCTGTAATAGTCGTTCTGGTTGGGTGGTTGCCTCGACACAAGCGGCAAGAACAGATTGACCGTGAGGCGGCGCAGCGCGCCAAATCGCTTCCGCGCGTCCAAGTAGTGCGAGTCCGCCGCGCGCCGAGCGCGAGCGAGTTGATGGTGCCCGGCACGAGCCAGGCGTACACCGAGGCATACATTTACGCTCGCGCCTCCGGGTACGTTACGAGGCGTTTGGCCGATATCGGCGATCGCGTGCGCGAAGGCCAACTGCTCGCAATCATCGATGCGCCGGATCTTGATAAGCAGGTCGCCCAGGCAAGATCTCAGGTTCGGCAGAGCGAATCGGACTTGGCGCAGATGGAAGCGCAGCTTCATCTCGCGGCGCTCAATTGGGACCGCTACAAGGTTCTGGTAGCAAAAGGAGTGTTTTCGCGACAGCAGGGCGATCAGCAGGAAGCCGACTATCGAGTCGCTGAAGCCAATGTCGGCGCTGCACGGAACACCGTACAGGGAAATCGAGAAAACCTGGAACGGCTCATTGTATTGCAGCAGTATGAGCGGGTAACCGCGCCCTTTGACGGCGTCATTACGGCTCGGAACATCGACACGGGGGCGTTGATTACAGCGCAAGGCACAGGCTTGGGCGTGTCGTCTTCTCCTACTACGCCAGGATCCAGTCAAGCGGGCGTCCAGGGCAATAATCAGGGTGTTTCAGGAACTATTGCTGCATCGAACACTCCGCCGACCGGCGGTTCGCAGGGCGGGCAGATGTTCACGATTGCCGATATCAGCCGCCTCCGCATTCTGGTGTCTGTTCCAGAAGCCTACACCTCTTTGGTTCGCGTCGGCCAACGCGCCAAGTTGTTTTTCCAGGAAATGCCCAATGAGAACTTCGAAGGCCGGGTCACGCGCACCTCGGCGTCGATCGATCAGAATACTCGTACCTTGCTGGTTGAGGTGCAGTTGAGCAACGTGGGTCGACGGCTGTTGCCGGGCATGTACGTAGTAGTTAATTTCGTGGACATCAAGGCGGAGCCGCCGTTGATTGTTCCCGGTAGTGCGATTGTGATTCGCAATAGCAAGACCGCCGTAGCTGCCGTTGAAGACAACTTCGTGCATTTTAAGCCGATCTTGATCGGCCGCGACTATGGGGACCAGACAGAAGTCGTGAACGGGTTGAACGAAGGTGACGTGATCGCCATCAATGTTTCCGATGAGGTGCGCGACGGAGTCAAGATTCAGCCGGAGCTCCAGAAGCAGTCCCAGCAAGCCGGCGGGCAAAGCGATAAGAATCCGGCTGAAGAAGGCCAATACGGGAAGCAAGGACTGAGCGATCAGGGGACGAAAGGCCAGCAACAAAAGGGCAAGAAGGCTGGTAAGAAATGAAGTTCGCATCGGTATGGATACTCATAGGCGCGGTCGTTTGTCAAACTGTTCTATCGGCTCAGCAGGGCCCTCCCGATCAGATCTTGCAATCGATCGAGAATGACAAAACTCAGCCTCGAGCGGAGACTGCCGATTACCCTGCGCGCTCGTCGTTCTGGGACTTCCTGGCGCAATATCGGCGGCCCACTGCCGCTCCACTGCACCTTGGTCCGGCGGATCGCGCCAGACCGCTGGTCCGGGATGGAGCCATTTATCTCTCGCTGTACGATGCTATCGCTCTGGCGATAGAAAACAACTTGGATGTCGAAGTAGCGCGATATAACTTGTCGATTGCCGGCGCGGAAGCGTTCCGGGCAACCGGCGGCGGTAATCTGCGCGGAATCGACTATTCGGTCGCGGAGAGTCCTACCGGAGTCGGCGGCCCGGGGAGTCCGTTACTGAACGCTGCTGCTTCGACAGTGACTCCAACTTCGCCGACCGTCAACGATCTCACTTCTTTGAACGAGCTTACGGAGACGCAGACAAATTTAGGGGTGCAAGGCGCGTCGGGCTTCGCCGCAGGACCAACTGTTCCAACTCTTCAGCCAACGCTCGTCGGCCAGACCACTTGGTTTCAACGTTCAAACGGCGGATTGCTTACGTCTGGTGCCGGCGGCGCAACAAGCTCCACTCCGGGAAGTACTTCGTCACCGCTTGATTTCACGACCGCGAACTATGCGTTAGTGCAGGGGTTCAGTTATGGCACGCAGATCGAGGTTGATGTTACGAACGCGGCGCAAGTGTTATACGGCTCCCAGAGTGAGCTAGACCCTTTCTCATCTCCGAACACGTCCGCCACCTTGACACAGCCGTTGCTGCGCGGACGCGGAAGAGACATTAACCTTCGATATATACGAATCGCGGCGATTAATCAGAAAGTATCGCGGCTGCTCTTTTACCAACAGCTCATCAGTACGGTGTATGGCGTGGCCCGGCTCTATTACGACTTGGTCAGCTTGAACGAGAACGTGCAGGTGAAGCGCGAGACGCTTGCGGCGGCGCGCAAGCTTTACGACGATGACGCAGCGCAGGTGGAGCAAGGCACCCTGGCGCCGCTAGAACTGACTCGGGCGCAATCGCTGGTTACATCCAGTGAGATGGATCTGATCCAAGCCGACGGCCTGGTGCATCAGCAGGAAGTGATCTTGAAAACGCAGCTTGCGCGCCGTGGGACAGGCGATCCCATTCTCGATAATCTTCCTCTCGTTCCTACCGATCGGATCTCCATCCCAAGCTCCGACGAATTGAAGCCGCTGGACCGGCTGATCGCAGACGCGCTATCCACTCGTCCGGATCTGGCCCAAGCCTCATTGCAGGTCCAGGGGGGAGAAATTGCGCTAAAGGCGTCGCGCAATGCAGCGCTTCCTGAAGTAGACCTGATCGGAAACTTTCAAACCCGCGGCAGCACCGAAGTTCCCTTCGCCGTGGTGGGCACTCCAGGTACCGGGCTGATCAGCGCTCCGCAGGATCTGGGCATTGCGGGCCTGCGGACTTCACGCATCTATCAAGCCGGCGTTCAGCTGAATCTTCCGCTGAAAAATCATGTGGCGGAAGCGGATGCCGCGCGCGACGCATTGCAGCTCCGGCAGGCTGAAGCAAGAACGCAGCTCTTGGCGAATCAAGTCAGAGAAGAAGTACAGAACGCGGTCATCGCGCTCCAGACCGCCCGCTCCTCACTGAACGCCGCAATTCAAAGCCGGCAATATCAGGAACAACTGGTGGACGCCGAGAGAGACAAGCTCTCCGTCGGAGCTTCAACGAACTTTCTGGTGATCCAGCAGGAGAGCTATCTGGCGCAAGCTCGTTCTACCGAAGTCGCCGCGCGAAGCGTTTGGATCAAAGCTCGCGTAGCGCTGGATCGCGCTATTGGAGACTTGCTTCAGAAGAACGGGATCACTTACGACGACTCGCTTCTGGGTGAGCTACCGCGGAAATAGCTATTTAAACTCGAGGATCTCTTTTTCTTTCGCCTTGGCGGTCTGATCGATCTTCGCGATTTGGCTGTCGGTGAGTTTCTGAACCGTGTCGAGCGCCAGCCGCTCCTCGTCTTCGCTGATCAATTTGTCTTTCAGCATTTTCTTCAGATGCTCGTTCGCGTCGCGGCGAACATTGCGCAGACCGACCCGGCGTTCCTCGGCGATATGGCTGAGCTTTTTCGCTAAATCGCGACGGCGCTCTTCTGTCAAAGGCGGAATCGGCACGCGAACAATCTTGCCGTCATTCGACGGATTCAGTCCCAGGTCTGACGCGCGGATCGCTTTTTCGATCGAGGCAATAGTGGATGTGTCCCAGGGCTGGACGGTAATCATGGCCGGTTCCGGAACGTGAAGCTGGGCTACCTGATTCAACGGAACGGGCGAGCCGTAGTAATCCACTCGTACGCTGTCGAGAAGACCGATGGAAGCCCGTCCAGTGCGGATATGGGCCATCTCATGCTGCAGCTCGCCGAGCACCTTATCCATGCGCGCACGGGCGTTTGCTTCCACTTCCTTTACGCTTTTAAAAGCGCCGCTGCCAAAGGCGGCCGGTTGTTCTTGTTTCATGATCGGATGACGGTGCCAATGGGCTCACCCATCGCCATTCGCATTATATTTCCTGGGACTTTCAGATCGAAAACCATGATGGGCATTCGATTGTCCCGGCACATTGCGACCGCGGAAGCATCCATGACTGCCAGGTCTTTAGACAACACTTCCGTGTAGCTCACTTCCGGATACTTCACGGCGTCAGCGTACTTCTTAGGATCTTTGTCATAGACGCCGTCCACACTGGTCGCTTTGGCGATGATCTGGGCGTGAATTTCCAGTCCGCGCAGAGTGGCCGCCGTATCGGTTGAGAAATACGGATTGGAAGTCCCAGCTGCGAAAATCGCCGCGCGCCCCTTCTCCAGATGGCGAATGGCTCTGCGCCGGATGTAGGGTTCGGCAACCTGATGCATCGCTATAGCGGTCATGACCCGTGTGGGAATACCCTGAGCCTCCAGCGCATCTTGAAATGCCAACGCGTTGATCACCGTCGCGAGCATTCCCATCTGATCTCCAGTGACGCGGTCCATCTGATGCGCCGCCGCCGCGACACCGCGGAAGATGTTACCGCCCCCTAGCACCAAGCCGATCTGCACGCCCGCACGGGCGACCTCAGCGACTTCAGCGGCGAGTACTTTGACTCGCTCCGTGTCTAGCCCAAAAGAGAGCGGACCGGCTAAAGCCTCACCGCTGATTTTCAGGAGAACTCTACGGTACTGGGGCATGGTGGAGGGCCGGGGTGTGCCGGGCGTGGCCGACCCCTACACGGTCACCGGGATGGGGCTTTCCTGCACCCCAGGCGCATCCATTGCATCGCCTACTTTATAACGACTAAATCGAGCGACATTGATGCTCGATCCTAGTTTCGCAGCGGCAGTCTTAATCAGTTCGGCGACCGAGATCGTGTTTTCGCGTATGAAAGGCTGCTCCAGCAAGCAGACTTCTTCGTAGAACTTACTCATCCGCCCCTCGGCGATTTTGTCGACCATCTTTTCCGGCTTGCCTTCACCGAGCGCGCGATCGCGTTGTATACTGCGTTCCTTCTCGAGTAAATCATGCGGAACATCCTCTTTGCTCACGAAATCCGGATGGGCAGCCGCGACTTGCATGGCGATGTCGTGAGTCAATTTGATGAACTCGGCATTGCTTGTGATTTCAGCGGAGCCGGCTTGCATCTCGACCATGACGCCAATTTGGCCGCCCGGATGAATATAATTTCCGAGCGCGCCGGTACCGCTCACTTCGTACACGACGAAGCGCGATACGGCGATGTTCTCGCCGAGCTTGGCTATTTTGGTTTTCACGAACTCGCCTACGGTTGTGCTCTGATCTCTTATGAAGTTCTGTTCGTACAAGATCTCGCGCGCCGCCGGTTTGGTTTCCGCTATGTGGGCCGCAACATCGGCGGCCAAGGCCTGGAAATCTTCCGTGCGAGCGACGAAATCCGACTCGCAATTGATCTCGACGAGAACACCGGCGCGCGCATCCGGGCCGATGAAAGATGCGATCAGTCCCTGCTTAGTAGCGCGGCTTTCCTTCTTGCCCGCCGATGCGATGCCTTGCTTGCGCAGATACACCACGGCTTCTTCGAGATTGCCGTCTGTGGCGACGAGCGCCTTCTTGCAATCCATCATTCCCGCGCCGGTCATATCGCGGAGCTGCTTCACCAAATTTGCGTTAATGTCAGCCATCGATTTCTGTTTCCTATGGTTTTATTACACACGTATCGCGATTACGCCCCAAACCGCTCGCTGACGCGCGCGGCTCAGTTCACGCGGTTCAGACCTCGCTGAGCGTGGAAGCTACTTCCTCGGGCGCCTCGCTACCAGGCCCCTTGCGAGGAGGCGTCTCGGGCTCGTTGCTGGTCGCCAAGCTCTCCTGCAT
>JBAUUG010000484.1:0-4166 GCA_049582585.1 Bryobacteraceae bacterium
CTCTTGAAGCTTGCCGACGAGCTCGTCCTTTTTCCCGCTCAACATGGTGATATCGTCGTCGGTGAGTTTACCCCAGCGCTGTTTGACAGATCCCTTCAGTTGCTTCCATTTTCCTTCGAATTGATCCGAATTCATTGATTGAAGCTCCTTCCTCGCTTATAGCGTGCACGGCACGCGCCAAACCTCTTCAGCTAATGTTTACTAGCAGTTCTAGCAGATTACTGGCAAATTCTTCCGGCCGGATGGCGATTTTTTCATTACTTAGGTTTCTCTGGGATACTCAGAGTGGCTATGTGCCACGACGAGATCGTGCTTGAAACGAAGCTTCCGCTGCCCATGCGAGCACGAGGGAAAGTACGCGATGTTTACGATTTGGGAGAGTCTTTGCTATTCATCGCGTCGGATCGAATTTCCGCATTCGATTGCGTTCTGGCGAGCGGTATACCTTGCAAGGGACGAGTGTTGACGCAGATGTCTCTGTTCTGGTTCGACTTCTTGCGCGAGATTACGCCATCGCATCTGCTGACGGCCAGCGTGAAAGAGTATCCCAAGAAGCTCGCGAAACATCGAAAGCTGCTGGAGGGGCGCTCGATGCTGGTGAAAAAGGCGGAGATGATTCAGGTGGAATGCGTGGCGCGCGGCTATCTGGCGGGCTCAGGCTGGAAAGAATATCGGGCGCAAGGGAAAGTCTGCGGGATCCCGCTTCCGCCGGGACTACGCGACGGGGACCGTCTTCCCGAGCCGATTTTCACGCCGGCGACGAAGGCGCAAACGGGCCATGATATGAATGTCCCGTTTCCGTATGTGGCGGACCTGCTGGGGGTAGATTTGGCGGGGCGGCTGCGGGATTTGACGCTGGAGATCTACCAGCGCGCTGCGGATTACGCGCTCGAGCGCGGCATTATCCTAGCCGATACAAAGTTCGAATTCGGGTTCTTTAACGATGAGCTGATTTTGGCGGATGAGGTTCTGACTCCCGACTCGTCACGGTATTGGCCGGCCGATTCGTACGCGCCGGGCGGGCCGCAGCATTCGTTCGATAAGCAATATGTCCGCGACTACCTGGAGACTCTCAGGTGGAATAAGCGGCCTCCTGCTCCCGCGCTTCCTGAAGACGTGGTTCGGAAGACGAGCGAGAAATATCAAGAAGCGTATGCGCGGCTAACGGGACGAGATCTGAGAGGCTTGGGCTAAGAATCGCCATGTATCTCACCTGGTTCGATGTAGTCCTGGCGCTGATCCTGGTGTGGTCGGCGGTCGCAGGGTTACGGGCAGGGTTTGCGCGAGTAGTAATAGGAGTGATCGCGACAGTCGTCGGTTTTCTGGCGGGCTTCTGGTTTTACCGGATCGTGGCTGCCAAGCTGATGCCGTGGGTGAAAGCGCCGACCATGGCCAATATTTTGGGATTCCTGATCATCTTTGTCGGAGTGCTGATCATTGGCGCTTTGATCGCGGCGCTGCTGTCGCGCTTGTTCAAATGGATCGGCCTATCGTGGTTCAATCATTTTCTGGGAGGCGTGGCGGGTTTCGTGCGGGGAGCGCTGGTGATTGCGGCGCTGGTGAATATTGCGATCGCATTCTCACCTTCTCCGTTACCGGACTTTATCGCCCGGTCGCGTGTAGTGCCGTATGCAAGCGAGGTTTCGTGGTGGCTGGCCGATTTGGCTCCGCACGATCTGAAGGACGCTTTCCAGCAACAGATGCGGAACTTGAGGCAATTCTGGGCCAAGCCGCCAGCGTTTCCTAATCGGACCGCAGCGCCGCCATCGGCTCTACCCGCGTCGCCCGCATAGCGGGTACGTAACAAGCAACTGCGGCAACCAGGATCGCAATTACGCATGTCGCGCCGATCGCAACCGGGTCCGCCGCGCCCACGCCGTAGAGCAAAGTGCCGAGAAATCGAGATAACGCGAGGCCCAACAAGACGCCCAAAGCCGTTCCCGCGAGCGCCAGCCTCATCCCGCTCGCCAGGACATCGCGTCTGACGTCCGAGGGCTTTGCTCCGAGCGCCATGCGCACTCCAAACTCGCGAGTGCGCCGACTCACGGAATAGGCGATTACGCCGTAGGTGCCGATCGTCGCCAAGGAAAGCGCGAGCGCCGCGAACAGCGCTACCAACGCAAGCGCGAACCGCGGCGTGGCGTATGACCCATTCGCGACTGCCTCCATGGTGCGAACGTCCGCGACCGCGAGAGTCCCATCCAACTGCCGCACGGCCGAGCGTAAGCGATCAGCGACCAGCTTCGGATTTTCGCCAGAGCGAATCGCAATGGAAGAGTTTGCCGCCAGCGGAAAAGGCTCCTGCTGCATTGGCCACCAGAAGGCAGCCTCCGCGCCGGCATTCTTCGGCGCGTCCTTGATGTCGCCGATGATGCCCACTACGGTCAGCCAATCTTTCTCCTTGGGATGATCCTCGAACGTAACTCTTCCGCCCAGCGCGTCGCTATGTTTCCAGTAACGCGCCATGGATTCATTGATGATGAAGACGGGTCTGCTATCGGGCTTATCGCGTTCGTCAAACAAACGTCCGCGAATCACCGGAATCCCGAGCGCGCGGAAATATCCAGGGGTTGCCTCATGGTACCGGGCATGGAACTCTTCGCGTGCTGGAGGTGTTTCGCCCTGGATAGTAAATCCGCCGTTATTCTCGTCCCAGCCGGTCCACGGCAGGTCCGACCCGGCTCCGGCGGCGGTGACACCCGGGGTGGCGCGGACCTCCGCGAGCAAGCGCTCGTAAAAGCTTGCTACAGTTTTGTTGTCTTTGTAGTTTGCCTCGGGAAGCGAAATGCTCGCCGTCAGCACGTGGTCCGAATGAAAACCGGGGTTCGTTCGCAGCAGATTGATGAAGCTGCGCAGCATCAGGCCGGTGCCGATCAGCAGCACGCAGGCCATGGTCACTTCACTGATGACCAGCCCGTTACGCAGCTTTAGCGTGTGACGGCTGCTGGTCGTACTGCGGCCGCTCTCATGCAACGATTCGCGTAAATCGGCGCGGGATCCGTGAAATGCAGGGACGATGCCGAAAACAATACCCGCCGCTACCGCAATCAACAAAGTAAAAAGAAACATTGGCGCATCGACATGAATATCACCGGCGCGCGGAAAATCGGCGGGCAGTAAGGCCAGCAAGGCTTTCACGCCGGCGACCGCCAACACGGCACCGAGTGCCGCGCCAACTATAGCCAGCACCACGCTCTCAGTCAGCATCTGTTGAATAAGGCGACGGCGCCCAGCTCCCATTGCGGCTCTCACGGCAATCTCGCGCTGCCGCGCCGTCGCGCGAGCCAGCAGCAGGTTCGCGGCGTTCACGCACGCGAGCAGCAGCACCAGCCCTGCCGCTGCTAACAACACGAGCAACAGGCGCTCGCTGCGTCCGGCAATCTCCTTTTCGAGCGGAACCACCATTATGTTCCAGCCCTGATCGCCCGGATGTTCCCGGCCCATTTGTTTCATCGCGGCGTTCATCTCGCTTTGCGCTTGCGCAGGGGTCACGCCGGGCCGCAACCGGGCGATGCCTTCCATGAAGTGCGCGCCGCGCTGCGCCGGATCCCCAAAAGACGTGAAGGGCGTCCAAACGTCGACCGTGTCGCCGTAGGCAACCGCATGGTACATGTTTCCCGGATGCTGGACCCCGGGCGGCATCACCCCAACCACCCTGTACGACACTGCATCGAGGACGATCGTTTGCCCCAAGACATCGCGGCGCGCCCCCAGCCGCGTGCGCCAGATCTTATTACTGACAATCGCCACGTTTCCTTTGCCGGACAACTCATCGCTGCGATCGAATTCGCGCCCCATCGCAGGCCGCAAACCCAGCACGTGAAAGAATCCGGCGGTTACCGAAAAGCCCGAAAGGCGAATCGCTTCGCCGCTACCGGCCAGTTGCAGATCGTTCCGCGTGTATGCGGCCATGGATTCGAAGCAACGCAACCGCGCCCGAAAATCGCGAAAATCGTTCGGATTTATTGGAAATTTCGGCCAGTCGCGATTGCTCGTGAAGATCCTGACGATTCTATCCGGATTGCGATAAGGCAGCGAGCGCAGCAGGACTCCTTCAATTACGCTCACAATCGCGCTTGTCGCTCCGATGCTGAGCGCCAGGGTCAATACCATGACCAGCGTGAAACCGGGACTCTTCGCCAACATTCGTCCGGCGTAGCGTATGT
>JBAUUG010000485.1:0-3444 GCA_049582585.1 Bryobacteraceae bacterium
GTTCAGAATCATGAAACTAAATGAAACCTCGCAGTGCGCCAAGTACTTTGGGCGGTTTAGTGCCGTTTTCGCAGCTATTTTGCCGTTACGTACTAGCACTTACTCGGTCGAGAGAACTACCAGTGCGCTCGCTCGATAAAAAAGCCTACCGGAACTCTTCTTGGAGCCGTTCCAGCTCCGAACCCCCCGGACACAACTTCTCGAACGGCAGTTTTGTGAGCGGAATTTCCGGCGTCCGATTCATCTCGTGCAGATCGCCCACGCTTTCATCCACGAATAGCAACCCGGTCACGATTTCGTTGTTGCCCTGCTGCATGAGATAACCGATCGCTTTGCGCCGGTCTGTTGGATCGTAGTCGGCGGGAACAGATTTGAACTGCAGGACGCTCCCATCGTGCATCGCAACTTTCGTAACGCCGTTCTGCGCGATAGTAGCCAGGATCTCCTTCTCGGGCGGAACGAAATCCACTTCCGTAGCTTTCATCTCATGCTTTCGGGTATACAGATAGCTTTTGGTTGATCCTGAATGGTCGTTGAACGTCACGCAAGGCGAGATGACATCGACCAGCGCAAATCCCCGGTGCGCGAGAGCGGCTTTTAGAATAGGCACCAGCTGCTCCTTATCACCCGAGAAACTGCGCGCCACAAAAGTTGCTCCAATGCTTAAGGCCAGCATAACGGGATCAATCGCCGACATCTGGTTTGCTTCTCCGCGCTTGCTCTTCGATCCCGGATCGGCGGAGGCGGAAAATTGCCCCTTGGTCAGCCCGTACACGCCGTTGTTCTCGATGATGTACACCATCCTCACGTTCCGGCGGATGGCGTGACATAAATGGCCGAGTCCTATCGAAAGCGAATCGCCATCGCCCGATATTCCGATGTACGTCAGCTCGCGATTCGCTGCATTCGCGCCCGTCGTGATGGGCGGCATCCGTCCGTGCGCCGAGTTGAAGCCGTGAGCGCCGTTGACGAAGTAGGCCGGCGTCTTCGAGGAACAGCCGATTCCGCTCATCTTGGCGAGCATATGCGGAGGCATTGAGACCTCCCACAGCGCTCGCACGATGGCCGCCGTTATCGAATCGTGCCCGCATCCAGCGCATAGGGTCGACATCGATCCTTCGTAATCGCGGATGTTCAATCCAAGCTGGTTCCGTTGCAGGCTGGGATGCTTTGCGACCGGTTTAGCAATCGATGGCACGCGCTTATTTCTCCAGTTGGGTCATGATCCCGTCGATTACATGACGTGCGCTCAGCGGAAACCCGCCATACACCAGTACCGAGCGCACCCTGTCTTTCGGTACGCAAGTTTCCAGAACGAGCAGGGATCGAAGTTGCGCATCGCGATTCTGCTCCACCACAAAACAGAACTCGTGCTCATACAGAAACTCTTCGACGCTCTTGTGAAACGGGAAGCCTCGGATTCGCATACTGTCGGCTACAATTTCGCGTTCCGCCAATCGATCGACGGCTTCTGCGACGGCGGGCTCGCAGCCGCCAATGGTGACCACGCCGAAGCGGGCGTTCGCGCGCCGCTCGATTTTCGGCTCGGGCACGAAATTCGCGGCGGCCCGCTGCTTGCGCGCGAGGCGGTCGAGCACTTCCTGATAATCGCTCGGCGTCTCTGTATATCCGCCAAATTTGTTGTGCCCGGATCCTCTTGTCACATACGCCCCGCCCGGGTGAACGCCCGGCAGGGTTCGCGGCGTGACGTGGTTCTCATCTTCATTGGAATACCGGTGAAACCTGGGAAGCTTTTCAAGCTCTTCCGCGCTGAGCACGCGGCCACGATCGGGGCGATATGAATCATTCCACGTCAGGCGCGGCACAACCCAGTCGTTCATCCCGATATCGAGATCCGACAGCATCATCACCGGAGTTTGAAACCGTTCGGCAAGATCGAACGACTTCACCGCGAACTCGAAGCACTCCGCCGGATTCGCCGGAAACAGAAGAATGTGCTTCGTGTCGCCATGCGATGCGTAGGCGCACTCCATCAGATCGGCCTGTTGTGTGCGGGTGGGCATGCCGGTCGAGGGGCCGACTCGCTGGACATCGATGACTACAGCCGGTATCTCAGAGTAATAGGCCAGCCCGATCAGTTCATTCATCAGCGAGATGCCCGGCCCCGCGGTTGATGTAAACGCACGCGCGCCGTTCCAGCAGGCGCCGATCACCATGCCGATCGCCGCCAGTTCGTCTTCGGCCTGCAGAATTGCATAATTGTTTTTGCCGCTCTCCGGATCGCGGCGGTACTTCTCGCAAAGCTCCTTGAAAGCGTCCATGACGGAGGTCGCCGGTGTAATCGGATACCACGCTGCGACGGTCGCGCCGGCATACACGCACCCCAGCGCGGTTGCCGTATTTCCGTCGATCAGGATTTTATCGCTATTCTCATTCATCTTTTCCAAATGAAAAGAGAGCGGGCATTCGAAATGCTCTTTCGCGTATTCGTAGCCCAAACGCAGCGCTTTCCTGTTCGATTCTTTCAGCGCTTTCTTGCCCGCGAATCGCTCCTCGAGAAGATCCTCGACAATCGCCATGTCGATGTTGAGTATCGCCACCAAGGTCCCCGAGTAGGCGATGTTTTTCATGAGCGTGCGCTCGCGCGGATCGCGGAACTGCTCGTTACAGATTTGCGCGAAAGGAACGGGCAGGAAATTCACGTCGTCCCGGCAAAGAGAACGATCCAAGGGCCAGCTCGAATCGTACAGCAAATATCCGCCTGGCCGCACTTCATGGATGTCGCGATCGTAGGTTTGCGCGTTCATCGCGATCATTAAGTCATAGTCGAGAGCGCGGGCGGTGTATCCGTCCTTGTTGACGCGGATCTCAAACCATGTCGGCAACCCTTGAATATTCGAGGGGAATAGGTTCTTGCCCGAGACCGGAATCCCCATGCGAAAGATGGCTTGCATGAGAAGCCCATTCGCGCTGGCCGATCCGGTGCCATTCACGTTGGCCAGTTTGATAGCGAAGTCGTTTACGCCGGTACGCAACTGTTCGTGGACGCCTCCACGCCCGCGTAAGGAATGAAGAGCTGGAATTTCTGCATGTCCCATGCCGCCGTGGGGCATCGCTCCGCGCATAGACCGCAGTGGACGCAAACGTCTTCATCCTTCGCCATGATCCGCGCGGTATGCGGCAGCGCCGCAGACACATAAAGCGCCTGTTCCAGATTCAGCGCCGGGGCCGAAAGCCGCGCGCGGAGATCCAATTCCTCTCCGTTGCCGGTGATGGTCAGGCACTGGACCGGGCAGACATCAATGCACGCATCGCATTCAATGCAGCGCGCCGCCGTGAAGTCCGTCTCCATATCGCAATTGAGACAGCGCTCCACTTCCCTCGCCGTCTGTTCGGCGCTGAAACCGAGCTCAACCTCGATGTTGAGTTTTTCAAAACGCTCCACCAGATCCACGTGCCTCATCTTTTGACGCAGCACGGGAT
>JBAUUG010000486.1:0-4233 GCA_049582585.1 Bryobacteraceae bacterium
AGTGAGCACAGCGGCCACTGATCTGACCATATACCTGCGCTCCTGCGGAAGCGACGAAGGACCCATGGAGGAGGCTAAAAGGCGAGGCTGCAACGGATATGCTGAGTTGTATCTTGAACCCGCCTTCGGTTCCTTGGACGATAGGCTACATGAAAGACTCTGCCAGGAAGCGAGCCAAAGAAAGTCAGTAATGCCGATAGTGCGGCAGCGGGTATCCGAGCGCGATCAGCACGCGGGTAAACCTTCTCGGCGGCCCACCAGAACTAAAGGTTCGCACGCGGCAGGGGGTAAATCAGCCGAATACAGCAGCAGCTAAGAACAGGTAACGAATCATCGGGAGTTGATGTCCGCGTGACTGCGAGGTAAGAAGTCGAGCGACCAATCCGCTAACAACGCATCGAACGCTCTGGCCAATAACGAGGAGTACCTCGCCGATGGATGAGGTAGCTGTATCGCGTCTGCCGCATTTCCAAGTCCTGTCTGGTGGACCGACTGGAGATCATCCGTCGGTGCCATTGCCCGAAAGCATAGCTACCGATCTTACGGCGGACGGCTACCGCGATCACCTGGAAATTGATCGCGTAGACAATGACAAAAGGCTATAGTCCTGAAAACTGCCGGTGAAGAACGCGCCAAGAAAACTGTAACAACATGTCGAAGGTGATCAGCACCGTTCAGCAGAGCGTTTGGCTGGCGCGGACGATCTCGATGAAGCGATCAGGTTGCAAAGACGTTACCGAGCCACCGAAAACCGATAGAATAAACGCATGGAAGCGGATTTCTGGCGCGATTGCGACCTCGTAGAGGCCATACCGGGCAAGCTCGGCGGCCGTCCGGTAATTAAGGATACCCGCGTCGAAGCTGACTTGATCCCGGAGTCCATCGAGCTTGGTCAAACGCCCGAGCAGATCGCCGCCACCTATCGCTTGAAGTTGAAGGACGTGCTTGGCGTAAAGGATTACTATTTCGCCCAAGTCGATAGCGCAGCGCCAATCCGTTGAAGCGGGTTCTCTTCGACCATAATGTTCCGGGTCCTCTGGAACGCTTCTTCCGTGCTTGCGACGTGCATCTTGCTGATGAGATGGGCTGGGCAAAGCTAAAGAATGGTCAGTTGCTCGATGCGGCAGAGGCCTCCGACTTTGATGTGCTTCTGTCGAGCGACAAGACCATTCGCTATGAACAGAATATGACCGGCAGAAAGATCGGCGTGGTCGAGATGTCCGATAACCATTGGCCCTCGGTCGGTGAGTATGGGGCGACCATTGTTGATGCGGTTGAGACTGTACAGCCTGGTGAGCTCAAGCCTGTCTTCTGCCGCACGTTCGTGCCGCGCAAATCCAGGAAGCCGGCCGGCCCTTCGTTTTCGTGAGGGAGTCGCGATGACAAGTTCTACACTACATGCATGGCTTTAGCACGCGTAGGCACCCGCGAATGTTTGTAAGTTGGTGGACCTGGACGGGTTCGAACCGTCGACCTCTTCCATGCCATGGAAGCGCGCTCCCAACTGCGCCACAGGCCCACGAAGTGAGGGTTTACGTCCTGAGAATAACATAAGCCCAGTACCATGACTCGACCATGCGATCGCTCTGAAGTACTGCCTCTTTTTGATGTGCAAAAGTATTGACTACGCTTCCGATCAGGCGCACAATCAAACGGTCGGAAAGAGTTCCCCGCCCTCCCATGCATCAGATCCTTTCATTCGTTTCCGCTCCGTCAGCAGAAGCTTCTCTGTCTGGGAGCCCCCGCGCTTGTCAAAGCGTGGATTTCACTGATCTCGCACACGACCTTCGACAACCGTTGAGCGTGATCGAATCGCTTGCGTATTACCTCGAGCTCATGTCAACGGACGAAAAGACGTCCGGTTATCTCCGGAAAATTCAAGCCATGGTGTTCGAGGCGAATGAAATTTTGGAACAGACCAGAAACGGGTTCTGTTGATTAATTAGGACCGCGATTAACGGCGTGCGGCTTCGAGCTCCTCAACTTTCTGTTTGAGCCGGCGCAAGTCTTCCCTGAGCTTCGGCAGTTTACCGATGTTCGCCAGCCCTTTGAGGTGCTGGCGTAGCGGGCGTGCGGGTATGCCCCACACAGGTTCTCCCGCCTCGATTTTCTGCGCGATCAGTACTCCGCTCTTACCGCCGACGATCGCTCGCGATTCGATTTTCGCCTTCTCTCCTATCCCGGCTTGTCCGCCGATGATCGCGAAGTCGCCGACGGCGACACTGCCGGAAAATCCAGTCTGCGCGGCGACAACCACGTGCTGGCCAATGACGCAATTGTGCGCCACGTGAACCAAGTTATCGAGCTTGGTCCCTTTGCCGATGCGCGTTACTCCAAGGGCAGCTCGATCGATACAGCAATTGGCGCCGATTTCAACATCGTCATCAACCTCGACCGCGCCGATTTGCGGGAACTTTTCATAGTGATCGCCGGTCAATGTGAAGCCGAACCCGTCGGCTCCAATGACACAACCGGAATGCAGGATCACTCGCGCGCCGATGCGCACGTGATCGTATAGAGTGACGTTTGCATGAAAGATTGTGTTTTCACCGATAACCGCGTTCTCCCCGATACTGCAGTGATTGCCGATTTTGCAGCCGTTTCCGACGGTCGCGTTGTTGCCGATCGTGACGTACGCTCCGATCGAGCAATCGGCGGCAACCGTCGCCGTATTCGCGATGATCGCAGTCGGATGAACGCCCGGCGGCGATTTTGGCTTGGCGTAGAGCGCGGAGACGGCACGCGTGAAAGCCAGGCGTGGATCGTCGACGTGGATCAGCGCCGAATTGCCAGAGCTTTGAAATGAATGCGGAACCAGGAGACAACCGGCTCGTGAGGACTTAGCGCTCTCCAGAGCCTTCGCGTTCGCGGCAAACGAGAGATCGGTTTCTGTCGCGTCCTCGATTGTAGCTGCGCCAGAGATCAACCGGTCACTGTCGCCTTCAACTCGTCCATCGCAAATTTCGGCAAGCTGACCAACGGTGAGGTTTGGCATCCACCATGCTTAACATGCGTCGCCCCGCATAATTAGCGTATGGCCGTTAACGCATCAGCTTACGTTGCGCCGACTGCTCGCGTTTCCGCTGGAGCCACTATCGGCCCAGGGACGCGTGTCGGTGAATTCTGCGTTATCGAATCGGACGTAGTCATCGGCGCACGGTGCCTGCTGGAACCATACGTGTACATAAAACAATGGACGGCATTGGGCGATGAAAACGAGATTTCCGCGGGTACTGTGTTGGGAACGGATCCTCTGGACAAGTCGTTCGGCGGAGCCCGAAGTTATCTCGTGATTGGAAGCCGCAACAAAATTCGCGAACACTACACCATCTCGCGCGGAACCGAGCCCGAATCCGCTACACGCATCGGAAACGGGAACTACATCATGACTTCAGGCCACATCGCTCATAATTGCGTTCTCGGAGATAACATCGTCGTGGCAAGCTGCGCGCTGGTGGCCGGCTATGTCGAAATCGAGGACCAGGCGTTTCTCTCGGGCGGAGTAGTGGTGCATCAATTTTCGAGGATAGGCAGGCTGTCCATGGTCGGAGGAAACACGCGAATCAATAGCGATCTTCCGCCCTACTTTCTCTATTCCGATTTCAATGTGGCGGCGAAAGGGTTGAACATGGTGGGATTAAAGCGCGCGGGCTTCTCGCTTGATGAGGTGAAGCTGCTGAAGAGCGCCTACCAACTGCTGTATCGGTCGGCGATGAAGCAGGAAGAAGCGCTGGCGCGAATCGAGGCGGAATTGCCGTCCGAGCACACGCGCCATCTGGTGGAGTTTGTACGCAAGAGCAAGCGAGGAATCTGCCGCGAGAGATAGGCGCTTGTTACCGCCCGCCGACGCGGGCGATCTGCAGGTGGCTCAATGAGCTCGCGTATTGCGAGACACCCTTGAACAAGGCCTCGGCGATCTTTTGCCGCTGCTCGCTTCGATTCATCAATTTCTCGTCGTGGGGATTTGAGACAAAGCCGATCTCGGCCAGCACCGAGGGCATCGTGGCGCCGATGAGGACGACAAACGGAGCTTGGCGAACGCCGCGGTCCCGCGACCGGGCATTCATTCTCACCGAACCCGCCCAGAGCGAAGCTTGCACTCTCTGAGCGAAATCGCGCGACTCCTCCAATTTCGTCTGCAGAACGGCTTTGTGGAGCAGATCGCTGAGGTCCGAAATCGAACTGGCCGATGTCGCATTTTCACGAGTCGCAAGGTCGAGCCCTGTCTTATCC
>JBAUUG010000487.1:0-6191 GCA_049582585.1 Bryobacteraceae bacterium
GCATACACGCGAGTGACCGATATTTTGCGGATGGCAAGCTTCAACATGGCGTTACCGGGAAAGGGCTGAACGATTACAATGCCATTTTCCGTATCCTCGCGGAGCATGGATATCGGGGTTGGGTCAGCATTGAGGACGGCATGAACGGAATGGAAGAAATGGCTGAATCGCTTGCGTTCCTGCGAAAAATGAGCGAGCGTTACTTCGCCGCTGTGCGCGATTGACGGTTTAGTGCTTGAACCCTCTTTTCAAGATCGTCGACGGCTGCTTTGGCCTGCGAAGTCGGAGCATCATCGGATCCTTCTATCACCTCGAAGACCTGCAGGAGTTCGCGGCTGAGGTTCTGATCGGCCGTGCTCATCATGCCCGATACTCGCAATGACAATGAGAGTTGCTCCTGAAGATCGGCTGAAGAGGCCTTTACGCGCGGGTCCATGATTACGGTCAGCGGCTGAGAGTAACTCTGGCCTGAAACCGTCAACTTTAGCGTGTATTCGCCAGGCACCACCAATGCTCCTCGCGGTTCGCGCGGAGTATTTTTGTAAATTGCCGCGATAGGATACTCATGGCTCAGCGGTTTTGGCGGTGCATAGCGAAGATCCCACAGGAACCGATGCATTCCCGGGGCCGCGGAGAGAACCTGAGGCGGCCGCACCCAGTAAGTAGGAACGTTCAGCTCTCTCTGTAACTGCGCCTCGTTCATTTCAGGCTTGTCTTCGCTCGAATAATGACGTACAAGTTGATTCTTTGCGTTGTAGATTTCTAATATGGCCGGCCCGCTATTCGATTGAATGGCGTAGTCGATAATTGCTCCATCCGGAGGGTTCTGGCCCACCGGCACTTCGGGCGGGAGCGGTGTATCCGTGTTCCGGTTCCAACGCCAACGAATGGCCTTTTCCGGCGCGAATAGTCGTGTGTTACTGCTTGTCAAATTGAAATCGACCTGCCGCAGCGGAGTTATATCATCGAGTATCCAAAAGGACCGGCCGTGCGTCCCGATAACTAAATCGTTTTCATGAACGACTAAGTCGCGGACGGAAGTAACCGGCAGATTCAACTCCAGCGGTTGCCAATTATCACCATCATTGAAGGAAACGAATACGCCAACTTCTGTTCCGGCAAAAAGCAGTCCCTGCTTCTCGGGATCTTCTCGCACCGCGTTCACGACCGCACGATCGGGAAGGCCGTTCACGATTTCCTTCCAGATTCTTCCGCCATCGTGAGTGCGATAGATATGCGGCCTGAGGTCATCCAGCCGGAACCGGTTGATGGCGGCATAGCACGTCTCAGTGTCGAAGCGCGATGCCTCCATGAGAGAAACTTTGCTCCAGGGAGTCAAATCAGGCGGCGTAACATCTTGCCAATCCTGTCCGCCATCGCGCGTCCTCTGCATCAGGCCATCATCGGTCCCCACCCAAATCAGGTTCACGTCCTTGGGTGAAGGTGCAACGGTGTAAATCACGCCCTTGTGCTGCCCTTTTTCCGGATCTTGCGATTCAAAGGCTTGTATCACTGAGGGTACCGGCCATTGCTTGCGCGTCAGATCCGGACTAATCGCTTCCCACTTATCCCCTCCGTTAGTTGTTTTGAACAGAACGTTTGAGCCGAGGTACAAGACATGAGGATCGACAGGCGAAAACAGCAGCGGCATGGTCCGGACAAACCGATATTGTCCTGGCAGGATCTGCGGGCTCACATCCTTAACATCGCCTGTGGTCCAGTTGAAGCGCGTCGCCTTGCCGCCGTAAATGATTTCCGGATTCAGAGGATCGGGCGCAACATAGCCGTATTCTTCCACTCCAATCGGATGCCAGTTTCGAAAACTGATGGAGCCGTCATCGCTTCTGCTCTCAACGCCCGCAGAACCGCTCTCCTGCTGGCCGCCATAAACCCAATACGGAAAGCGATTGTCCGTGATCACGTGATAGAACTGCGCGGTCGGTTGGTTATACCAGGAGCTCCAGGTGACGCCGGCGTTTACGCTGACCGTCGCGCCCTGATCGAGACCCAGAAAGATAATGTCGGGATTTTGCGGATTGATCCAGACAGTGTGGTAGTCGTCCCCTCCAGGCGCGCCTTTGATTCCTATGAATGTTTGACCGGCATCAATGGACCGGTAAGTTGTCGTATTCGCAACGTAAATTTTGTCCTCATTCTTCGGGTCCACTTGCACGCAGGCGAAATCAGAACCGCGGCCCCAGATACGCTCTTCGTTGTTGATCTTGTGCCAGCTCTCGCCCGCATCGTCCGATCGATAAAGCCCGCCGTATGCCGGAGACGCGTCGATTAACGCGTACATTCGCTTAGGGTTGTTCGGCGCGATCGCAAACCCGATTCGCCCCAATCCTTGTGCAATTGTAGGAATTCCCTTCGTGAGCTGCCTCCATGTGTTGCCGCCATCCGTCGACTTGAAGAGTCCGCTGCCCGGGCCATTGAACGAGCCTCCGATTTCCCAGGGCGCTTGACGGGCTGCCCAGAGACTTGCATAGATTACTTGCGTGTTGCCCGGGTCGAATCCAACTTGAACGGCGCCAGTGTTTTCGTCTTTGTATAGAACACGCTCGAACGATTTGCCCCCATCTTTAGAGCGATAAACTCCGCGTTCCGTATTAGGTCCGTAGGGATGACCTAAGACCGCTACAAACAACCGGTTCGGATCATGCGGATCTACGATGATTGATGCGATCTGTTGCCCGTCGCGCAACCCCAGATGTTCCCAAGTTTGGCCTGCATCCATTGACTTGTAGACGCCATCGCCGACTGACAGATCCGGCCGCTGTAAACCTTCACCGCTCCCAACGTAAATAATGTTTGGATCCGAGGGCGCTAAAGCCAGCGCGCCTATAGATCCCGTATCCTGACCGTCGAAAATGGGATTCCACGTGTTTCCATAATCAGTGCTCTTCCAAACCCCTCCGTTGACCGGGGCCATGTAATAGATGTTCGGCTGCTGTACGACTCCGCTGACTGCCACTGTGCGTCCCCCGCGAAAGGGGCCAATCAGCCGATATCGCATTTCAGCGAAGTAGTTCGAATCAATCGGCGGCTTTGCGGCAGTCAGAAGTCCGTGGCTCAGGAGTACAGCAACCAGATAGAGGCGGCGCATAAGCTAGTCCACAGCTTTCACGCTCTCCATTAATCCAAAAAATCCTTCGGCAAGCGTGGGGTGAATATAGATTGCGCCCTTTAACAGCGTGTACGGCTTCTCGGCCAGCATCAGCGTGCTGAGAATCTGTACCAGCTCTCCTCCCTCAGAGGACAAGATGGATGCGCCGAGAATGTGATCCGTCTCGGCTTCCAGGGTCAGCTTCATGAAGCCTGCTGTTTCTCCCCGCTCAATCGCGCGTGCTACATGGCTCATCGGCATTGTTCCGATTTTCAGTTTTCGGCCTTGAGCGCGCGCTGCTTTCTCCGTCATTCCCACTCGCCCCAGCGTCGGGTCCGTGAAAACCGCATACGGCACGATTCGCGAACTGGTGCTTAGATTTTTGCCTTCGTATAGATTGCCGTAGACGATCTGGAAATCGTTATACGAAATGTGTGTGAACGCCGGTCCGCCGGTCACGTCGCCAAGCGCCCAAACGTCTTCCGCAGTCGTTTCCAGCCGTTCATTCACCACAATAAAGCCCTTTTCATTCGTCTGAATTCCCGCCTTGTCCAGATCGAGATCTTTGGTGTTGGGGGTTCGTCCGGTCGCAACAAGCAGGTGCGATCCTGTTACGTTATGGGTCCCAAAGCTTAGCCGCACGTTCCCGTTCGCCCGGCTGACTTCAGTAGCTCGCGAACGCAGAAAAAACTGTATGCCTTCGGCTTCCAGAGATCGCTGCAACTCCGCGGTGACATCATCGTCTTCGGTCGGCAAAATTCGTTCCGCGCTCTGAATGATCGTGACTTCGCTTCCAAAGCGCCGGAACATCTGACCGAACTCGAGACCGACATAGCCGCCGCCCAAAACCAAAAGATGTGTCGGCAGTTCTTGCAACTGCAGAAGACTCACATTCGTGAGATATGGAATGGATTCTAAACCGGATATTGGAGGAATCGCCGGCCTGGCGCCGGTATCGATGAAGATGCGCTTGCCCTCAATGATATCTGCGCCAACCTGCACGCGCTTTGGGCCAATGAAGCGAGCCCGCTCGCGATAGAGACGCCAATTGCTTTGCTGGTCAATTTTCTTTTTCCAGCCGGAGCGCGCATTCTCGACGATGTCATCTTTCCGCTTAAGAATCGTGGGTAAATCTACTCCTACGTCTTTTGCGCGGATGCCCCAGCGCTCGGCATTTCGCGCGTAGTAGGCAATCTGAGCGCTGCCGATCATGGCCTTGGTTGGTGTACAACCCGTATTTATGCACGTCCCGCCGAGATGACCGGATTCAATCAGCGCTACTTCTTCGCCGCGTCCCGCCAATTGTTGGGCGAGAGGATTGCCGCCTTGGCCTGAGCCGATAATAATCGCGTCGTATTTCATACTGTTTCGAGATATAAACGAGCCTTTCAAGCGTACCCTAGCGGGTCCGGCAGGATACACCCTTTATCCTTATGTTTTGAGGTCATGAATGTGGATAGTCCGCTTAGCCCTGCGTCGCCCCTATACCTTCGTGGTCTTCTCGGTTTTGGTGCTGATTCTGGGTACGATTTCAGCCGTTGTTTCGCCGAAGGACATTTTCCCTTACATTGACATCCCGGTAGTCAGCATTATCTGGAGTTACTCCGGTCTGACTCCGGACGACATGGAAAAACGCGTCGTCACTGTGTGCGAACGCGCCATGACCACGACCGTCAACGATATCGAGCACATCGAATCGGAATCCTATACCGGCGTCGCGGTAGTCCGGGTGTACTTCCAGCCAAAGGTGAAGGTCGAGTTGGCGATCTCTCAGATAACCGCAATTATGCAAACGATTCTGCGTGTGCTGCCGCCGGGAATGTTCCCGCCCAACATCGTCAAATACGACGCGGCAAGCGTGCCCATTCTTCAGCTCGGCTTGAGCGGTGAAGGCTTGACGGAACAAGATCTGTTCGATCTCGGATTGAACTTCATACGCACCCGCCTGGCGACCGTGCAGGGAGCGTCTTTACCGGCCCCCTGGGGCGGCAAGGCACGCCAGATCATGGTCGATCTCGATCCGAACGCGATGTATGCCAAACATCTTTCGGGTATCGACGTTTCCAACGCGCTGAGTTCTCAGAATTTGATCTTGCCCGCAGGCACCGCTCGAGTGGGTGATATCGAGTATCTCGTCAAAATCAACAGCAGCCCGCTTACCGTCGATGCCCTGAACAATCTGCCGATCCGCTCAGCAAACGGCGCGACCGTTTACATGAAAGACATCGGGCAGATTCGCAACGGGTTCGCCGTGCAGACGAATATCGTGCGAGAAAATGGGCGGCGCTCGGCACTGCTCACTGTACTTAAGAACGGTAAGGCTTCTACGCTCGACATTGTAAACGCCGTGAAGAAGGCCTTGCCGAGGGTGAAGGCCGATCTCCCCAGCGCGCTGAATATCACGCCGTTGTTCGATCAATCGATTTTCGTGCGTGCATCCATCAATGAAGTTTTGCGGGAAGCCGCGATCGCTGCGCTATTGACGGCTCTCATGATTCTGCTGTTCCTAGGAAGCTGGCGCAGCACCCTCATCGTCTGCATTTCGATTCCGTTATCCATCCTGACATCGATATGCATTCTCGCCGCGCTCGGGGAAACGATAAACGTAATGACCCTCGGCGGATTGGCCTTAGCGGTTGGAATTCTCGTCGACGACGCCACAGTCGAAATCGAAAACACGCACCGCAACCTGGGAGAGCGAGGCAAGTCGCTGGTTCACGCTATTCTCGACAGCGCCAGCCAGGTCGCTGCGCCTGCTCTAGTCTCGACACTCTCTATCTGTATCGTCTTTCTCCCCGTTGTCTTGCTGACCGGCGCCGCTAAGTATCTCTTCACGCCGCTTGCGATGGCGGTTGTGTTTGCGATGCTCGCCTCATATTTTCTTTCCCGCACGCTGGTGCCTACGATGATGCACTATCTGTTGCCGGTGGAAGTTGCGTTGTATCAACCTCAGGAAGGCGAGGAGCCCAAAGAGGCTAAAAACTGGGTCTGGCGCGTTCACCAAAAGTTTGAGCACCATTTCGAACGGTTTCGCGAGCGTTACAAAACGTGGCTCGAATGGAGCCTGCACAATCGGGCAATTGTG
>JBAUUG010000488.1:0-17097 GCA_049582585.1 Bryobacteraceae bacterium
CTCTACTGCGGCGCCACCAAGCCTTTTCGGATCGCAAAGAGCACCAGTTCCGCCGTCCGATGGATGTTCATTTTCTCCATCAGATTGGCGCGATGCACTGAAACCGTGTTGACGCTTAGATCCAGCAGGCCCGCGATTTCTTTGTTCGACCTGCCTTGCGCGATGAGCTGCAGGACCTGTTTCTCGCGGCCCGTGAGCTTGCTCAGCTCGTCATCCTGCTGGTGAGCCACGTACTTGAGGCCCGATCCAATAAATCTCTTCCCTTCAGCCACCGCTTTGATTGCGCCGACAAGATCCACATCCATCGCACTCTTCAGCAAATAGCCTTTGGCCCCGGCATCGAGCGCGTTCCGAACGTAATTATCGTCGGCGTGCATGCTCAGCACCAGCACCTCCGTGCCTGGCAGATGCTTCACGATTTCTTTGGTCGCCTGCACGCCATCCAGCTCAGGCATCGAAAGGTCCATGACGACCACTTTGGGTTTCAGCTCGTAAGCCATGCGAATCGCTTCCACGCCGTTGCTGGCCTCTCCCACGACCTTCATTCCTTCATCGTCTTCAAGCATCCGCCGGAATCCTCGGCGCACCAGGCTATGGTCATCCGCGAGCAGAACTGTAATTTCTTCATTCATGATTAACTGTGAACCACCTCTCCCATATTTTCTTCGTCAGTCGCCTCGATCGTGCGATCGTCTTGCCGCAAGGGCATGGTTAACGAAACTGTTGTGCCGGCGTTCGCTGCCGATGAAATGTTTAAGCTCCCGCCAAGCAATTCGGCGCGCTCGCGCATCGCGATCAGGCCGAGACCCGGCTCTGTGCCTTTTCTAGCGTGACTCATCCCGCGCCCAAAATCATTTACTTTGACGGTCAACGCGTCACCCGAGAAAATCATTTCCACTTCCGCCGATTTAGTGCCGGAATGCTTCGCGGCGTTGTTCAGCGCTTCCTGCACAATGCGGAAACAATGAATGGCGGGTTGTCCGGTAATCCGGACTACTTCGCCGCTGATGATTGCCGTGGTTTCAATGCCGGTCTGGCGTTGGAAGACGTCGGCATACCACTCGATCCCTTTGGCGAGCCCGTAATCGTCTATGACCGTCGGGTGCAACATCTGCGACAGGCTGCGCATTTTCTCAAGAGTGTTGTGAGTGATTTCCCGAACTTCGCTCAGTTCCGTGCGAAGCGGCGAATCGGCTGGGACGCCTTTCCTCTCGGCCCGCGCGAGCATCGCCCCAACGGCCGTCAAGATCTGTCCAAACTCATCGTGCAGCTCGCGCGAGACGGAACGCAGCACTTCTTCCTGAACCGTGATGAGCCTGGCCGCCAAAACACGGCGTTGCCGCGAGAGAGATTCAATTTTCTGGAAAATTCGCCGGTTCGAGTAAATTAAATACAAGCTCGTCACCAGAATTGCCGCCATAGTGGCCGCCAGGAACAAGTAAATATCGCGCTCCACGCCATCGTAGATGGCAGCTATTTTGACGTCGGCGCGCTGTTCCGCCTCGTTGTTGCCCTCCAGTAAATTAGACACGCGACTCGCCAGAATCGATTGCTCGGCTGAGAGCTGCGTTGACACCAGGGCTCGCGCAGCACGCTCGTGTCCGGCGCTCGCTGCTTTGAAGACCTGCCCGGCGGTTCCCCAAAACTGATTGAGCGCATCCACCAACTGGGACTGCTTGTCCGCCCGGCGCTTCACCCGAGCCAGCGTCGCTTCTTGCTGAATCGCACGTTCCAAGTCCGCCTGCAAGCGCGCGAATTCGCTTCGATACTCGCTGATGCCGGAGGACTGCGGCATCTGGGTCATGTCGCGAAGCTTCAAACCGATGGTATTCAGGTCGCTTTGCACCTGCAACAGCAACAGCGAGTCGTGCCGATTTAGATCGATTGTCTCCGTCTGCAGTTTTCGAAGCCCATGCAGCTGATTTAATGCGTAGGACGAAAAGCCGGTTACCGCGCCAAGCGTAATCAGCAGCCCCAGAAGCAGGCGCATAGTGGGCGACTTCGTCATTGACTCTAATACTTAAAGACGGACGAAGGACCGCGTTTGTTGCTTCTTATTGGCCAGGTGGCTGTTTAATCCTTCGCCGTTTCATTTAGCGCAAACTCCGCCAGCCGATTTTTAAGCGATTGCGGCACATCGGCGACCACTTCGCAGTAATCGTCTTCATACCGCTTCGAGAGGATGGCGGCGCGCTCGTGAAGCAGGTGCAGCGCGAGTCCTTCGCCCAAGGGCAGGCGGAAATGCTGACGTACTACGGGGTCGTCGACGAGATTCTTATCGATCAACTGCAAAAGCGCCGTGAGACCCTCGCCCGTTCGCGCGGAAATGAGCACTGCCTGCCCGGCATTTTGACCTGCCGTGTCGCCCAGCATTCGATGCGTCAGAGTGGGCAAGTCCTGAACCCGGTCCGCCTCGTTCAACCGGTCGCTTTTGTTAAAGACCAGAATCTGCGGCGTGCTTTCCGCGCCAATCTCTGCAAGAACTTTCATTACGTGCAATGTTTGCTCCGCTGCTGTTTGGGCACTGATGTCGATCACGTGCACCAGCAGCGCCGCCGCGGTCACCTCTTCCAGGGTCGCGCGAAAGGCGTCCACAAGCGTGGTCGGCAGATTACGGATGAAGCCTACGGTGTCGCTCACAAGTACGCGCCGCCGTGAGGGCAAACGGATTTGCCGCACCGTGGGGTCCAAGGTCGCGAACATCTTTGCATCGGCCAACACGTCCGCCCCGGTCAGCCGGTTGAATAAGGTGGATTTTCCAGCATTGGTGTAGCCCACCAAGCTCACTGTAGAGAGCGGCACGGCCTGCCTTTGTGAGCGCTGCACGCCGCGCGTCGCCCGAACGCGCTCGATTTCAGTCTTGAGCTTCGCGATACGCTTACCGATGCGCCGCCGGTCGGTTTCCAACTGTGTCTCGCCGGGGCCGCGCGTCCCAATGCCGCCCCCCAGCCGGGACATCTCAGTTCCCCGCCCTGACAGCCGCGGCAGCAGATAGTTGAGCTGGGCCAGCTCCACCTGCAATTGGCCTTCGCTGGTTCGCGCCCGCCTCGCGAAAATATCGAGAATCAGTTGGTTCCTGTCCAGTATTTTTGCGTCGAGCCGCCGCTCGAGATTCCGGAGCTGCGTGGGAGTCAGCTCATGATCGAAAATTACCGTGTCAATCCCGTCCGCATGCACGCGCTCCTCGATCTCAGTCAGCTTTCCGGCGCCCACCAGCGTTGCAGGGTCGAGCGCCGGGCGCGCTTGACTGAGTCGACCGACAACTGCCGCTCCCGCGCTTTCGGCCAAAGTCGCCAACTCCTCGAGGGATTCCTCCGGGTCGGCATCTCTCCCGTGATTCCCGCGAATGGGACGCGACCGCCCGGTCAACTCGATTCCCACTACCAGCGTGCGTTCTTGATCTGGTTGCACTACGGGTTAGTGTCCGGCTGCTCGGAACCGGACATAGGCGCGCCAGCCGCCGCGGCTCCGGTCCCGCCGTGACTTACTGCGCCGTGAAGCGGCTTCCCTACCACCACCGTCGAGATCGCGTGCTTAAAAATGAGCTGCTCCTGGTTGTTCGTCTCGAGCACCACGGAATACTTATCGAAGCTTTTGATTTTTCCAGATAGCTTCACGCCGCTCATTAGGTAAATGGTGAGAAAAATCTTCTCTTTTCTAGCGTTATTGAGAAACGCCTCTTGGATATTCTGCGCAGGCTTTTCCATTTTTCCGCCATTCGCTCCCTTGCGGTCGCGATTCTGCCATCCTCTGAACCGCGCGCGAGCAAGCGGCCCTCCGCTGCCCACTATCTGGATTTTGATTCCGGCCTCCTCGTTTCAGCAAGGCTTTGTGAAACTGGGATATCCTCGGAACGTATGTTCGCCGGTTCGCAGCGACCTGAGACCGACCGGGAAGAACTGATCGGCGGTCGCATCGCGCTGGTGAGCATGAGCGTTGGAGTTTTGCTGGCTACTTTCAAGATTTTGGTCGGGCTCAGGGCAGGCTCAACGGCGGTCGTGTCGGACGGGTTGGAAGCGGTGGGCGATGTTTTATCCTCCGCTATCGTTTACGGGGGTCTCTATCTGGCCGGGAAACCGCCCGACTACGAACATCCGTATGGGCATGGGCGGTACGAAACGCTCGCCGGTCTTGCCGTCGGCGCGATTCTGCTGCTCGCCGGCGCTGCCATTTTTTGGCACGGATTTACCGGTTTGGGCGAGCGAACTGAGTTGCGCGGTTTCGCGCTATACCCGCTCGTCGCCGCCGTTTTCATAAAGCTCGGCCTCTCCGCCACGAAGTTTCGCGTGGGCAAGCGAATTGCCAGCACCTCTCTCGAGGCCGACGGATGGCACGACATAACCGATCTGCTCTCTACTTCAGTGGCTTTGGTTGCGGTCGGCTTGACGCTTGCCGATCCCATGCGGTTCGGAAGAGCCGATCACGTGGGTGCCATGCTGATTGGAGTTATCATCTTCTTCCTCTCCGTGCAGGTGGTGCGCCGCACCGTCCGTCAGCTTCTCGACACCATGCCCGAGCCCGCCAAGATGCGCCAGATCCGTGAAGTTGCGCTCGCGGTGCCCGGCGCTTCCGGCATCGAGAAATGTTTTGCGCGCCGCACCGGCCTGAAGTACCATGTGGATCTCCATCTCGAAGTCGATCCCGCAATGACAGTCCGCGAATCCCATGAAATTGCGACGGAAGTCAGGTTCGCCATCAAGCAACGGCTCCACTGGGTAGCAGACGTCCTCGTGCATGTTGAACCTTCGTCTCTCAGTTCGAAGCAAACGGTCCTAGCCGATGGAAAACAAAGAAATCGCACGGCTCCTCTATGAAACCGCCGACCTGATGGAAGTCGCGGGCGAGGACGGGTTCCGCATCCGCAGCTACCGCAACGCCGCGTCGGTTATCGCCAGCTATCACGAGCGCATCGCCGACATTGTTTTCAATCCGGAGCGCAAAGTGACAGAGATCCCCGGCATCGGGAAAGGGCTTGCTTTTGTTCTCGCCGAAATCTGCCAGCGCGGATCGTTCGATCGCCGGGATGAGATGCTTGCCAGGTATCCCGCCTCCGCCCTCGAGTTGCTCAAGATCCAGGGCCTTGGCCCTAAAAGCATCGCGCTGCTCTATGAACATCACGGCGTCAAGACCGTAGACGATCTGGAGCGCATCTGCCGCGAGCACAAGCTGCGCGAGTTGCCCCGCATGGGCGCGAAGCTGGAAGAAAAAGTTTTACGGTCCATCGAAGCCTATAGGAAAAGTGCTGGACGCTTTCTGCTCAGCTTCGGCCGCCGCACAGCCGACGAGCTGAGCGCGGAATTCGCTGCCATGGCCGGCATAGAAAAAGTCGAAGCCGCCGGCAGCCTGCGCCGCGGACGCGAGACGATTGGCGATTTAGATCTCCTGGTGACCGGACCCGCTGCAGCCGACACGCTCGCCCATATCGTCAGTCATCCGAAAACACAGGAAATTCTCGGGCAAGGCGCAAACAAGGCGAGCGTCACTTTCGGGCTGGAGCGCTTGCAAATCGATGTCCGCGCACTGCCGAATGAGAGCTTTGGCGCCGCGATGCAATATTTCACCGGCAGTAAAGAACATAACGTCGTTCTCCGCACCAATGCCATCAAGCAAGGGCTCACGCTGAATGAATACGGCCTATTTACCATCGAGAACAATCAGCGCGTTGCCGGTGAAAACGAAGAAGAAGTCTACGGACGGCTCGGCTATGCCTGGATTCCGCCTGAGCTGCGTGAGAACTGCGGCGAATTGGAAGCCGCGCAGAGCGGAACTTTGCCGAAGCTGGTCGAGCCGAGCGACATGCGCGGCGATCTCCACATGCACACCACCGAGACCGATGGCAGAGCGTCATTACGCGAAATGGCCGATGCCGCAGCCGCGCTGGGCTATGAATACATCGCGATTACCGATCACTCGAAAGCGCTCGCCATGTCTAACGGCCTCGATGAGGAGCGCGTCATTGCGTTCGCTGAGCAGGTTCGGGAGCTCAATCGCGACGGGCTGCCTCTGCGCGTCTTTTCAGGGCTCGAATGTGACATTCTGCGCGACGGTTCCATGGATATCGAGGAAGACGCTCTGGCTGCATTGGATTTAGTAATCGGCAGCGTCCACAGCTACATGAATTTGGAAGCCGCGGAGATGACGGACCGGCTGCTGCGCGCGCTCGAATCTCCTTCGCTCCGCATTCTCGGCCACGCCACCGGGCGCATTCTGCTGCAGCGCGAATCCTATTCATTCGATTTCGAGCGCATCGCTGCCAAAGCCGCCGAGCGCGGTGTTTTTCTCGAAATCAATGCCAGCCCCGAGCGGCTCGATCTGCCCAGCCCTCTGGTTCACACGGCCAAGCGCAAGGGATGCAAATTCAGCATCTCGACGGACGCCCATCGCCCTGCGCATCTGCTCAACATGCGTTTGGGCGTCATCACCGCCCGGCGCGGCTGGCTGACGGCTGCGGATGTTCTCAACACGCGCCCGCTTGCCGAATTCGTAGCAGCGCTACGGAACCGCGAGCGTTCAGGGAGTGGCTAACGCGAAAAATCGGCAGACCCGAAGCGGATGATCGTTTTCGGACTCGCGCTATGCGATGCGCCGTTAGCGGCGCCCGTGTTCGAACGTTCACTTCGTTCCGTCTCCGTCCAGGCCCCGTACACGTGATTGTTGTACGCCGTCATCCAGGTATAATCGCCGAGGAAAGCGCCTCCGCTTTCGAATGACGCATCGGTCCAGGCGTAATTCACGAAGGTGTGCCCTCCATCGGTAGATCGGGCTAGCGTAATCCGGGTTTCCCGGTGCGCGGGATCGGCGCGGCGGTCGTAGAACTGAACGTAAACTGCCCCCGTGATCGGGTCTACCGCCATCCATTGGTAGAACTGGTCGGCGCCGTCGTGCAAAGGGTCGTCATTCACCCGAACCGCCTTCGACCATTTCCGCCCATGGTCCGACGATGACGCGACGAACACATCGATATCGCCATTGCTGTAGTCGCTCCAGCAAATGTAAAGTTTCCCGCCGCCTTTACCGCCTCTCGGATCCATCGCGATTTGCGGAAATCCTTCCACGCGAGATACGCCCGGAATGTCACTGAAGTACGGAGGGCCGACATCCACGATCGGTCGCGAGCGGGCGAAGCTTTTCCCGCCGTCGCGCGATTTTGTCATTGCGATCGTGTTGCCATCGTCCCAAATCACATAGATTGTCCCATCGGGAGCGGTCGCGAGGACTAACCCGCCCAATGAGCCGTTATCGTCTCGCGGCAAACCGGCGTGCGTGCTGATGCGAATGGGAGCGGACCAGGTCTTGCCCGCGTCCGTCGAACGCGAGAAGAGCATGATCGATTGATCCAGCTGCCACTCCACCCAACCCCCGTAGAGGTTTCCAGCATACGGGCTTCCGGGCGTATTATCGGCGAAGATGCGCGGCTCGTCCTCGAACTGGATGTTCGGCTCTTTGCCAATTGGAAAGGCTTTTACAGCTATCGGATTTTTCTCCCAGGTCTTCCCGCCATCGGGTGAGCGCGCCACGAAAATGCCGTTGCGGCCTGCATCGTGTGCCCAATAATAAGCGGTCCCGAGACGATCAAAGGCCAAATAACACAAAAATGCATTTCCCTTGTTGTCGAAAGTTGTAGACACATCGCCTTCCACCCGCCAATCAGGCGGCTGGGTGCCTTGCGCAATGTTGAATGTCCGGCCGGCATCGTTCGAATAGGCTGCGTTTGCACCCCCCTGCACGGCCGCACCGCCCTGGTACACGACCGCGATCTGATTTGGGTTCTTCGGATTCAGCGCAACACCAGGCTCGCTGAAGCTGGCCGGCGACGAGATATTGACGATGGAAGCGCCGGGTGCGGGCGGGAGAGCAGATTGAGGTGACGCCGCACCCGCAAACACGACGCCAAGCAGATAAATCGAGAATTCTTTTGAGATCATCGCCCATCATTCTCTCTCGCGCGACCGAAGCTAACCAGAATCCCGGCCGCGCGTCTACCGTGTGTGGTTGAAACGGGCGAGCGTGAAACCTGGTATGAAACCTGGGGATGGACGTCAGTCGAGCGACTGGCGCAAGACATGCGATATGCGGGCCGGCTTCTGCGCAGAAATCCAGGCTTTGCCGCAGTCGCTATATTCACTCTGGCAATCGGGATTGGAGCGAATTCAGCCATCTTCAGCATCACTGACGCGGTGCTGTTACGCCCGCTTCCGTTCCCTGATGCGAAGCACCTGATTCGCGTATCGCAGAGCGAGCCGAAAATGGGCGAAGGTCGCCTGGGCGCCGCTCCGCCGGAGTTCGCCGCTTATCGCGATCGCACTCGCGCCTTTTCGAGCATCGCCGGTTATCAGCAGGAGAGTTTCGATCTCGCTGGCGATGGCGCGCCCGCGCATATACCAGCGTGCCGCGCCACGGCCAGCCTGTTCCCGACGCTTGGCATCCAGCCGCTGATCGGACGCACTTTCACGTCACAAGAGGAACTTCCGGGCGCTGCGAAAACGGTTGTCCTCAGCTATCGGTTCTGGAGACGCCGTTACGCGGAAGATCCGCATGTACTCGGAAGAATCATCCGGTTGAATGAGCAGCCTTACGAAATCGTAGGAGTTATGCCCCGAAGCTTTACGTTTCCTTCAACCGCAGCAACTCCGGGCGAGCCTCCCGACGTTTGGGCTCCTCTCGAATTTACCAACGATCAACTCAACGATTGGGCCAGCAGCTTCGATACCAACATCATTGCTCGACTGCGGCCGGGTGCGTCTCTCTGGCAAGCGCGAGAAGATGTCGCGCGAGTCGCTGCGGAATTCCAGCAAGAGCATCGGGACATCTATTCCGGGAATATCAAGCTGGCGGCGGCGGCTGAGCCTTGGTCTCCCGATTTCGGCGCGCGGACTCGCGTCGTGCTGATAATGTTGCTCGCTGCGGTTGGATTCGTACTGCTCATCGCCTGCGCGAACGTTGCCAACCTGCTGCTCGCACGGGCCGGAGCTCGCCGGCGCGAGATTTCGATTCGCCGGGCTTTGGGAGCTGGCGCAGGCAGGCTTACGCGCCAAATCCTAACGGAAACGGCGATCTTGACCATCGGCGGAGGTATAGCCGGATGCGTTTTGGCGTATGGCTTGCTTCAGTGGATGAATACCGTTTTGATCAACGAGATTACCGTCGGCGCAGCAACCATCAACCTTCGGGTGCTCTTATTCACGTTCATATTGTGCGGCGTCACCTGCCTGCTTTGCGGCATCGCGCCCGCCTGGACGTTCCGCGCTTCAGGAATGCTCGAGGGTATTCAGCAGACCGCCAGACAGCCCGGACCGGGTCGCGCCAACCGGCGCTTTGCCCGATTGTTGATTGTGGCGGAGATTGCCTGTTGCGTGATCCTGCTGATCGGCTCAGGCCTGCTTTCAAGAAGCTTCCTTCGAATACTCGAGGTGCCGCTCGGTTTCGATCCGGCGCACGCGTTGATCGTCCGTACAACGCTCAACCGTCAGCGATATTCGTCCGATCGGCGTCATGCGGCGGAACGCGCTATTGAGGCCCAGCTGTCTTCCCTGCCCGGGGTGTCAGCCGTTGCCGTAACTACGCATGTGCCTCTTGCCGATGAACGCCAGATTGGCTTCGTAGTGGACGGCCAGCCGGCCAGCCAGTTCCATTGGGCTGACAACGCGCTGGTCAGCGGCGGCTATTTTCGCGTGATGAAAATTCCATTGCTGAGAGGGCGAACGTTTTCCGATGCGGATACGGCGTTGTCGCCATTGACGGCCGTTATAAACCAGACCATGGCAAAAGAGTACTGGCCAAACCAAGACCCAATTGGAAAAGGGTTCAAGTGGGGTGGCCGGCATATTACGGTAATCGGAGTTGTGGGCGACGTTCACGTAAAAGCCCTGGATACGCCGGTAGGCCCAAACATTTACAGCTCCGTTTACCAGATGGAGAGCGGCGCTTCAACCAGCGCTGTGTTCATACTTCGAACGCAGGGCGAACAAGATCCCGCGCGGCTCGCAGCTTCCGCCCAAGGAGTAACCTGGTCCGTTGATCGGGGCTTGCCTATTCTGGGCTTCAGCACGCTAGAGCAGGTGGTATCCGCATCCTTGGCGATTCGCCGGGTATCGCTGGCGCTGGTTTCGGGTTTTGCATTTATCGCTTTGCTGCTTTCACTTGTTGGCGTCTATGGGGTTCAATCCTATGCCGTGACGCAGCGCGTGCAGGAGATGGGACTTCGCCTAGCGCTGGGGGCGACGCCAGTTGAAATCGCAAGCCTGGTCGTGGGTGAGGGCGCACGATTGGCGATAGGTGGCGTTCTGCTTGGCGCCGGCGCCGGCGCTCTTGCTGTGCGGTATATCTCAAAGCTCTTATTCGGCGTCCGCGCTCTCGACCCCACGTCGTTCGGCGCTGGCATTCTACTGCTTTTCGGCGTTGCTCTTCTCGCCAGCTATCTTCCGGCCCGGCGGGCTTCTCGTGTCGATCCCATGACAGCTTTGCGGCATGAATGAGGCGCTGAAGCTCCCTACGAAGCATCACGCGCCGCTTGCTACAGCAGGGAAACGGCACGAGCTCTCTCCGGTCGTCCTGATCCACGAGATTTTTGGGAGATCGGATTGAATTCAGGATCTCGGCGATCAGGTTGCCGCCTCAGGCTACATTGCCGTGGTTCCGATCTTCTCTCCGGCATGGGTCCGAATGGAGGTGGCACAAAGAGCTTCAGTGAAGACGAAATCACAAAGCCGTAAGCGGCCTGAATCCTGACCAGGTCACGACCGATTTGAACGCGGCCGCCGATGATGCCCTAAAGTTCCCCTCGGCGAATGGAAAACTATTTGTCGCGGGCTTCTGCTGGGGCGGCGGACAGACCTTCCGGTTCGCGACCAACCGATCTGATCTCACCGCCGCGTTCGTGTTCTATCGGCCCCCACACCGCCGAGCCGAATCATGCGGCCAGCGTGAAGGCGCGGACCGAGGCTTGGAAGCGCTGGAAAGCGCTGCTGAAGGAACGTTCGTGATGGGAGGCTCTATTGCTTGTCGAAAATCTCCACGTTGCGTATAGGCTTGCCATCCGGCGCCGTGCCGGTCATGGTGTAGGTCATCGTCTTTCCGTCATCTGAAACAACGGCGTGCCCATGAAGCGTCATCTCGCCCATTTGCCAGGTGTTCTCGACCGTGTGTGAATCGATCCTCTTCTCAAGTATGGTGGCATTCTGCATGCCGGTAATCACTACCGCTGTGCCTTCAGAAGGGGTGAAGGAATAGTTCACAGGTTGGCCGTTCGATCGTACCTCTTCCACGGACACATGGCGATCGGGGCTGATTGTCACTGTCTCGGTTTGCGGCGGGGGACCAGGGTTGAACTCGGATTTCGCCACGTTGAGCTTCCAAGTGCCGACGGCGGCGGAAGCATCGGGCCCTGCGCTCTGCGCCGACGAAGACATGGCTCTTTCAAAGATCATCACGTTATGTTCATGCCTGCCTTGATGGTCGGTGCCGTCCATTGTGTAGGTCATCATCTGACCGTCTTTTGAGACCACTCCCTTTGCTTTGGAACTGCCTTTCCCGAATTTCCACGTATGCTCGACGGTTCTGCCGGACCGTTTCTCGATAACGCTCGAATCCGGTATGCCGTTGATGGGAACTTCGGTGCCATTCGAAAACGTGTAGGACCATGTTTCGGGTTGGTCGTTTCCGTTCACGGCGTCAACCGTGACTTTCCCATCCAGTGTTATGGTGACAGTTTCGCTCTTCATCGGCGGGCCGGGGTCGAATGTCGATTTAGCGACATTGAGTTTCCAGGTTCCGACGAACGGATCGTTTTGGGCGGTTTGCGCGAGGACCGCGAGCGGTGCTGTGAGGGCGAGCAAAAGCAAATACTTTTTCATTGATTTCTCTTCCGTTTGCGATTCACCACTGGTGATCAAGTGAATTATGGAACAAAATTGGGCGGCGTTCAAGAGACCAGGTAGCTGCTATCCGGATTCTAAATCGGCACGAGGCCTCGTCGAATACCGATCGCCACGGCCTCGGCACGGCTGCCGGCATTGAGCTTTGCGAGAATCTGCGCGACATGAAATTTGGCGGTGTGATCGGAAATTCCGAGTTGTCCGGCAATCTGCTTGTTTCCGAGTCCATCCGCCAATATTCGCAGCACTTGCAATTCACGAGGAGTGAGCGTTTCCACCCGATACTCCTCATGCTCGTGGCCCGATCCCGGAGCGCGCAACCAGCGCCGCACTTGGCCCTGAGTCATTACGGAGAGATCACTCGCCACCGCGAGGATCGCGCCTGCAAGCTCAGCCGCTGAGCAGTCAAGAGGCAGCCAAGCCCGAATCCCGCGCTCAAGCGGCATTTCATCGGGCGCGTTGCCGGTGACGACCACAACTGGCGGACCGTTCAAGGGGATCTCGTCCGGATCCAACGCCGCGGCCACGACAACGTCCGCGATTCCTCGGCTTTTGAGATCAGAGCCGCGAGACGGCGCTCGAGCTTCTACTATTTCGAAGTGCTCGTCTTCGGCGAGCAGCGCTGCCAGATTTCGCGCGCGCGATGCCGCATCGGCAAGAATTGAAACTCGAATCAAGCCGCGCTCGAAAGTCGCTCGGGCAGAAGCCTCACCGTTACGTGTCTCAATGATTCTTGACCGCCGCGATAGAAATCCAGGCGAAGCAGAGCACCCGGCGCTTGGTCGATAGCGGCCTGCAGATCGTCGAAGAACTTGAACCGGCTTTCATTCGCCGCGACTACAACATCACCCGGCAGCAGCGATGCCGCTTCCGCCGCGCCTCCGGGAATCAATTCCAGAATCATCATTCCAAGCGCCCCGCTGCGAACGCGGACGGGACGCACCGTCACGCCTAGGCTCCCCTGCGAAGTAGTCCGGCTCAAGAAGGATTGCACCGCGCGGCTGGGGATGGCCAGAGCTAATCCTCTTCCAACAAACTCGGTTCCAACAACCCCGGCAACAATCATGGTGTTGATGCCCACGATTTGGCCCTGAAAATCCGCCAGCGGCCCTCCCGAATTTCCCGGCGCAAGCCGCACGTCAGCGTGGATCCACTCGAATCCGCTCAGCGGGTCGAATCCGCTCATCGGGCCGGCTGGACCAATCGAATGCACAATTCCACTTGAGACAGCGCCGGTAAAGCCCAGAGGATTGCCAACTGCAAAGACGGGAGTTCCCACTTTAAGCTGAGCGGAGTCGCTCAAGGAGGCGGGCGGCGCCTTCAGCTCCGCAGCGGCAAGCAACGCCAGGTCGCGGCCACGGTCGATTTTCACAACAGATGCGGACCCCGATTTCCCTTCCCAGGATTCCACGCTCAGGCGTTTTCCCCGCACCACGTGAGCATTCGTTATGACACGTCCATCGGCCAGGACCACGCCTGAACCGTTCCCTTGGTGGCGTCCATGCCCGCTATAGACTTGCACCGTTGATCTTCTGAGCGCTTCGGCTACGCGCCCGGGTACAGGAATCGGCACGTCAGCGCCCCTTCTTGGTCCGCTCAGAAACCGTGATGAGCGCTTCTGTCTTCTCACCAGCTCGGAGTAGGCCAGCCGTCACGGTACGGCCCACTGCATCGCCTCGCAAAGCGGTTTGAAGCTCGTCGATATCGCCGATCGGATTCCCATCGAGAGAAAGCAATATGTCTCCAAGTTGCAGCCCAGCTTGATCCGCGGGCGATTCAGGTTCCACGCTCATCACCATAAGGCCCGCTTCTGAGGTAATCCCGATCTTTTCCCGCAAAGTAACCAGAAGAGCTACAGGTTGAAGACCCACGCCCAGGTAGCCATGGCGAATCCTGCCTTGTTTTAACAGTTCCTCGGCCATGCGGCGCAGAGTCGCGGTCGGCACGGCAACCGCGGAATGACGCAGCAGCGCCGGCGTGGCGAGTCCAATCAGTTTGCCCTCGAAATCCACCACCGCTGCTCCCGATTGCGAAGGGTAGAGATTGACATCCAGCCGGATGAAAGAATCCAACGTCCCTCCGCGCCAAGTGCGGCGGCTTCCGCCCACTGCGCCCAAAATTCCGAGACTCGCCGTGGGGCCCACATCAATCGTCAGACCAATCACCGCGGCAAGCGCGCCGGTCTTCAATGAGGCCGCGTCCGCCGCTTGCAACATATTCAGTTTCCAGCCATCTACTCTCAGCACGGCAAGATCCACGCTCGGGTCCCGCCCTAGAATGGTCGCGCCTCCCTGTGTTCCGTCGGCAGCCTGAACCGGAATGCGATCCTCCCGGCGCAGCGAATGGTCCGTCACGGCGATGAGATCTTCACCGATCGCAAGCCCGCTCACGACTCGATACGGCGCAGCCTTCACTGCCACTACTCCTGAAACCGTTTTCTCTACCAATTCGATCAGCGCCTGCGAGAGGCCGCTTAAATCTCTGTTTACCGCGCTATTCATAGCTCCAGTTTGCGCGGCTTCCGCTCATCCCCGCATCAGCCATTTGGGGAGGTCTTGCGCAAGAGACGCTCAGTCGAGGATTCCTTTGAAGGCGCGAACTGTTCCGCCGCAGCGCGAAGATACGGACGGAATTGACGCTTCCCATATTCCAGAAATCCGGCGCGGGAAATCTCTTCGAGAGCTTGCGTGTAATGCGACAGCAGTGCTGCGCCTAAGATCTCGCCGGTGCGCTTTCCCGCCGTGCGAGCCGCGTGTGAGAGCCAGCGCAAATTCGCGGGAGTTTCGGCCAGCGTGGATACAGCGAGCAACGAGCAAACCGCGAATACGGACCGCTTCTGGGCAGCGGCGGATTCGGCCAACCTTGTCCAGATCCGTTCCAGATTAGCGGACGTGGGCAGATTCTCGCGTGGTATCCGGGGCAACTCCTCTCGCAGCGTTTTCCACTCCCGCCGCAGGCCGGCCATGTCCAATGGAGGCAAATTCAAACTTTCCGCTAAGTGCGCACTGGTCTTCTCCAGCCCGTCCAGAAGTTGATCGACCGATTCGAAATGCGAGCTCGGCTCCAGCAGACCGTCGTCTTTCAGCGCCTGAGCGATCTGCTGAATGAGCGTGTGTCCCGCTCCGGTGGCGTCCGCGAGCGCAGCAAGCACCCAGACCGGAGATACGTGGAGCGTGAGAAGGCCCAACAATTCAATGCCGTGACTGGCGCCGCGTTTCAATAGAAAACCTTGCGCCAACTTGCCTTCGGACGGATAAATTCCCTGTACCTGCCCGACCTGCTCGATTAGAAATCGGAGCGTCACTTCGACCATCGTTCGATACAGAGCGGTTCTTCGTATGCGCGAGGGCAGCGCGACCACTCCAATCTCCCGCAACAGTCCGCCCGACACAGCGCCGAGCGAGCGAAGGACGCGCTCAGGCAACGACAGGACGAATCGAAAGCGGCCGGGCGGGGTCAAATCGAAGTATCTCGCGAGCGGCTGTTTTGATATAAGCTAGAGACGGTCGCCCATGAATAAGTACGAGGTACGCGCGGAACAACAGCGCAAGGGGGCTCTACGTTTTTCCATGATGTTGTGGACCGCGGGACTGGCTTTAGTCGTGGTCATTCTCATGATTCTAGGCTTAAGCAGCTCGGCTCCGCGCGGTTACTTCACCAAAGCGGCAATCGGTCTCGCTATCGTGCTTTTGATCGTGCGTCAAGTGACCCGCCGCATGAAGGGTAAAGCGCCTCGTGCGGCGCAGCCCGACCCGCGATCACGATTGAAGCTCGACTAGCCGTGCAATCTAAGCGCCACGGCTAAACTCGAATCCCACTCTCCTGGCCTCGCAATCTTGTTACCATCGGGGAGTTCATGAAGGGTATCGTTTTGGCCGGGGGCACCGGCAGCCGGCTCTTTCCGCTCACAAAAATTACTAATAAGCACTTGCTCCCCATCTTCGACAAGCCAATGATCTACTATCCGATCCAGACGCTTGTCGAGGCGGGAATCCGCGACTTGCTGATCGTGACAGGTGGAAGGAACTCAGGCGATTTCCTGCGTTTGCTCGCAAATGGCAAAGAATTTGGATTGAAACACATCAACTACACGTACCAGGAGGGCGAAGGTGGAATCGCGGATGCCCTGGCGCTTGCGGAACATTTTGCCGAAGACAGCAAAATCTGCGTCATGCTGGGCGATAACATCATCCAAGGCTCCATCGCGCAGGCCGTTAGCGACTTTGAGCGCCAGGAGCGCGGAGCCAAAATCCTTCTTAAAGAAGTAAGCGATGCCGAGCGGTTCGGTGTCGCCGAATTGGACGGCGATCGCATTGTAGGAATCGAAGAGAAGCCTGGGCGGCCCAAGTCGAGCTGCGCGGTCACCGGCATCTACATGTACGACGAGACGGTGTTCGACAAGACGCGCACGCTGAAACCCTCCGCGCGCGGCGAGCTCGAAATCACTGATGTGAACAATGCCTATATACGGGAAGGCACCATGAGCTTCAACTATCTCGAGGGCTGGTGGACGGACGCCGGAACTTTCGAATCGCTGCTGAGGGCAGCCAACTTGGTCAACGAAACGCGGCAGAAGCAGACATCAACTCTCGCGATGAGGACCGGAGCCGAACCCCGATGAGCGCTACGGCTCTGGGCGTTCTGGAGTCCGGAATCGAGATCGCTATTCCCTCTTCAGAACGAGGGATCGGCAAAGTGATCCTGTCCCCGCGAAGTGAAGATCTCATAGCTGACGTCGAAATCGAGCCGTTCACGTTGTGGCCGGACGATCGAGGATATTTTCTCGAGGTGGCTCGCCTGGGCCGAGGGCTGATTCAGGCATTTCCATCTTCGACCACTCAGGTTTCTGCGGCTTTCAATTATCCCGGCATTGTCAAGGCATTTCATTTCCACAAATTTCAAACCGATTACTGGGTGCCCGCCGGAGGCCTGCTTCAAGTTGCGCTCTTCGATCTGCGTTGCGGATCGAGAACTTATGGCGCAAAGAATACGCTATACGTCGGAACTCTGCGTTCTTGGCAGCTGCTTATCCCTCCCGGTGTCGCGCACGGCTACAAAGTCATCGGCGACCATCCCTCAATGCTGGTGTATGTCACGAACCGCACTTACAATCCCGATGATGAGGGCCGTATCCCATACGACCACGCAGCTATCGCTTACGACTGGGAGCTTCAACACAAATGAAGCTTGTGGTTACAGGCGGAGCCGGATTCATCGGCTCCTG
>JBAUUG010000489.1:0-14540 GCA_049582585.1 Bryobacteraceae bacterium
GATATCCGCTTCTGCTCTCGCTCTATGCGCGCCGCTTCCCGATACCGGTCGAGAAGTGGCCTAGCCGCAAGCGGCTTTCCATCATTGTTCCAGTCCGCAATGGAGAGCGTTGGCTTGAAGAGAAAATCCGCTCTCTTCTCGCATCGGACTACCCGGCGGAGCTAATCGACATATTGATCGTCTCCGACGGATCAGCTGACGGGACGAACGATCTGGCGCATGGCTATCCGGACTCCCGCGTTCGCCTGTTGCCTCTGCCGCCGGGCGGGAAGGCTGTCGCGGTCAGCCGCGGAATTGAAAATGTTTCGGGCGAGATCATCGTGCTCACGGACGTGCGTCAAACGTTCGACCGCGATGCATTAACCAGATTGGCGGCCTGTTTTGCCTCGCCTTCAGTGGGCGTGGTTACGGGAGAATTGGTCATTCGCGAGGGCCTCAGTCTCGCGGAGTACAACACGGGCCTCTACTGGCGGTATGAAAAGTGGATACGGCGCAATCTGAATCGTATTGATGCCATGCTGGGCGCAACCGGCTCGATTTACGCCATTCGCCGCGAGCTGGCTTCGCCCGTTCCTTCCAACATCCTGCTTGACGATGTATACATTCCCCTGGACATTGCGGCTCGCGGATTCCGCATCTATTTCGAGGATGGGGCGAAGGCCTACGATGTCCCCAGCTCACTGCATACGGAATTTTGGCGTAAAGTTCGCACCCAGGCGGGCGTTTACCAGATCATTTTTCGATTTCCCGGTCTGCTGTGGCCGGGGAATCGACGATTCGTGCATTTTCTTTCGCACAAGATGGGGCGCTTAATGCTTCCCTTTGCGCTGCTTGCGATTGCGATCAGCAGCTTTTCGCTGACGGGGCCGTGGCGAATGCTCGCTATGGCTTCCCAAGCCGTTTTCTATGGGCTGGCGCTGGTGGATCCCGCGATCCCGGAACGGAATCCGCTGAAGAGATATTCCGCTATTGTTCGCGCCTTTGTTGTGCTGGTGGCGGCAGCGCTGTGCGCGGTCGCGGTGTTCTTTGTTCCGGCGCGAGTGCTGTGGAAAGAGACGCGGAAAAAGCAGAGGGAAGTTGGTGATTCTAAGTGAATTGCCGAACGAACTCCCCCCTGGGGACAAGTGTGAGCAGACGGCAGGATGTCTGCCACCGTGTCCGCCATCGGCAGAATTTTATTGGGATGAAAGAGGCCTCGTTTCCTCCGTTCCTGGTCGGGTCGATCGGCATTTCATTGCCGGGCGGCGACCGTCCTGACCTGTCCTCGGGCACAATCTACAGATATGCGCTAGATGCGTTAACCCCCGACGGGTACACTTTGATCGGCGATACCCTCCTGCACGACTGCTATGTGACGGAACAACATCGTGCCCGAATTCGGCTGCGCACGCCGCGCGGCGGGGTAGTGTTGTCGTAGCGAGGAGAGAGGGCCTTTTTTGAGGTGCTGGCTCTAACCAATGGTTGCGGTTTTGCTCATAGTCGCGGTTTTGCTGTCGTGATGGGTTTTGCAGTACGTGCCGGTCTCCAGAATGTGGCCCCGGTCGGTGATGCGATCCAATAGCGCTTTGCAGAGACGAGCATTGGGAACGACTTGCGTCTATTCAGAGAAGGGTAAGTTCGTGGTGAGTCGCCGAGCGGGCAGAAAAAAGCAGCCGTGGTTCTCTTGTCTGTGCCGCATTCACCGATAGACAACACCGGTTCGGCACGTTGCACGCCACAACTGTATACTATGGCTCCAGGAGGTTCTATGAAACCTTTTTCTCTATTGCTGACTCTGTTTGGCATCGTTGCACTTACGGCGACCTACACGACCCGAGTCCAGGCATACGCCGACGACAAGAGTGAAATTACGGCTGTTGAAAACCGTCTGCTCGAAGGGTTCAAGGCCAAAGACGTGAAGAAGATCATGTCGTGCTACACGCCCGATGAGACCTTGTTTGTCTTTGATGTCGTGCCGCCGCGTCAGTACGTCGGAGCAAATGCTTACCGAAAGGATTGGGAGGGTTTGTTTGCGCAATATCCCGGTCCGATCGAAGCCGATATGAGCGATCTAAACGTGGTGGCAGATCGCACGCTCGGGTATGCACATCTAATCGTTCATGCTGTATTCACTGATAAGGATGGGAACAAGACGGACACTAACGTCCGGACTACAGATGTCTTTCGAAAAACCGGAGGCAAGTGGCTGATCGTGCATGAACACAACTCAGTTCCCGTGGATTTTGCAACTGGTAAAGCCGATCTGATGGCAAAGCCGTAGCGTCAGTCGCAAGTCGCCCGTTCGGTTCCGATTTCGTCGGTGCAAGCTTTATTCGCCTCCGCTGTCTGAACCTCACGTCAAAACATGGACAGGTGGTGTATCATTTCGCGATCGGTTATCCGGTTCCCGATTCCCGTCTTTTGGCATAAGATCGCGATGGTGGGCATCCCGGTATATGGCCACAATCACTTCATCGTTCGCGGCCCATTGCCCGATGAGGAGGTTACGCTCGCACCCGCTCAAGACTGTTCTCTCATTGCAAATTGGAACCAAAACACCGGACCATCTCGGCTACCGTTCCTTCTTACGCACCCTCAGCTTCAACGGACGGCACATAGCCGACTGCGTAATGAGGGATCGCGCTTATTGCCGAGCGCCCCCAGTCAGCAGCAGCGTCTGTCCCGTGACCCAGCCGGCATCGTCTGAAGCAAAGAACACAGCCGCCCTCGCAATGTCCTGCGGCTGTGCGATTCGTCCCAGCGGTGTCGTCGCCTCCGTGTGCTTACGGAAGTCGCTCTCCGCGAAACCGACCGAGTGCAGCCCTTCCGTCTCCACCATGCCGGGGTTTATCGAGTTCACCCGGATCTTCTTGGGTCCCAACTCGCCTGCCAGGGAGACCGTAATCGCGTCCACGGCTGCCTTCGTCGCGCTGTACACTGAAGCCATCGGCGCAGGCATCGGGCCTACAATCGAACTCACGTTGATGATCGAGCCGCCGTCCGCCCCAATCAGCTTCACGGCCTCCTGGGTTGTTAGCAGCAGACCGAGCACATTCAAATCGAATTGCTTATGGAAGTGCTCCGGCGTAATCGCCTCCAGCGGCAAAAACTCGTAGATCCCGGCATTGTTCACCAGGATGTCGATCTTCCCGAAAGCCTTTTTCGTCTCCGCAAAAAGCTTCGTGATGTCGGCAGGTTTCGAGACATCCCCCTGCACGGCAATCGCCTGGCCGCCCTTGCGTGTAATCCGTTCAACCACTGCATCCGCGCCGGTCTTGCTGGTCGCATAGTTCACAACGACCGATGCGCCCGCCGCCCCCAAATGCTCGGCGATCGAAGCGCCAATGCCTTTGGAAGCCCCCGTAACCACCGCTGTCTTGCCTTTAAGGTTGCTCACATCATCCTCTTTCAAACACCCGTGCCTGGTATCTCTGGAATGTTTCGGTTCCCTCAGTCTGATGAGAGCACCATTTGAATGGATTCAGTAAGCGGATGTAATCCGTTTCAACGGTCACTTGGCGCAATGCCAAAACATTGGGCGCGAGGTCAAGGGTAGAGTGGCTTCGGCTCGATTTCAGCGAACTCTTCGCCCGCCTCGTGCATTCTTCGCAGGAGACGCTCGCGGAGCAAACTCGATATTTCGAGTGTGTCACGTCGTCCCGCGAGATTGACCAGTTCGTGCGGGTCAGAGCGCAGATTGTATAGCTGATACTCCTCATACCGGGACGATGAAGGCTGCGATTTTCCATCAGCTTGTGCCACGACATACGCCCATTCCGGCGTGCACAATACCCGACCAGTCATAGACTCGCTGATCTGTCCGGGCACTTGATAGAACCAATGCTCCTTCAGCTCGATTCGAGCGCAGCTCGAACGTCCCGGAGGGTGACGACAAGAGTCATTGCTTCAGCAGGGCAGGGATCGAAGCCGAGCGCGATATAGAATCGCCGCGCCTCGTCAGAGATGGCGTGGACAACGATTCCCCGAATTCCGATGGCATCGGCCGCCTGAGCGACGCGACGCGCGGCATCGCCAAAGATTGCCCGCCCCAATCCACGTCCGTGGTGATTGCGATCCAGCGCCAGCCGAGCCAGGACCACCACCGGGATAGGGTCGGGCAGGTTCCGCCGGAACTTTCCTGGAACGCCCGCTTGTGCGATGGCGCCGGAGGAGAGAGCGTAATAGCCGAAGACGTGCTTGCCTTCGCATGATACGTAAGTCCTGGATGCGCCACTAGCCTGATTCGCGTGTGCGCGGCGTTTAAGCCGCTCGTCCAGTACAGGTTTGCCCGAATCGAAGCTGTCAATCTGATGATCGTCAGTTCGCGGTTCGGGAGGCGAAAGAGGCGCGCTCACTCCCACGGAGCGGGTGCCTGCATGCTCTTGAGTAGCCGCTTGTTCGGCTCGGGCGGAGCATCCAGGCGTGCGAGGAACTGACGATAGATCTCAGGGCTAATCGTAAAGACGGTGCGATCCAGCAGCGTGTCCGCGGCAGCGCGACGGGCCGCGCCCAAGACAAAATCGGTGCGGTTCTTGCCGGCGAGTTCCGCGGCTCCATCAATTAATTCGCGCACCTGGGGCTTGATGCGGAGGTTGAGCGCTTCGCGCCTGCCGGCCTCCCGCTGTGAAACACGCATAAGATCTCCTGGAATCATCGATATCAGATCGTATGACGTCGTCTTTACGATTGCCGGTATTCGGGTACCGCGATGGCTACAGCCCGGCGGCGTGCTTGTGGGGGTTCTCGCCGCGCAGCCGGGAGCGGGGTGAAGTTGCTGATTCCAGGTGAATTGCCAAACGAACTCCCGCTGGGCACACGCTGATATGCGATACCATTCCGCACGACTGTAACTGACAGACAGTATCGTTTATGAACAAACTACGGGAAGGCACTCCGCCGTCAGGAACGGCTCCCTAGCTGGCCGCGGTCACAGTTCATTTATTACATCCCCTCGCCGGAAACCGCGGTCTCTGCTAAAGGAAGGGTCCGGCTATACTGAGGCGAAACGCCATGTCGAACGTCGATCTGGTCAAATCGGCTATTGAAAAACTCACGCCTGTTGAATGTGCCGAGCTGCAACACTGGCTGGAACAGCAGAATCACGACGATCAGGCGATAGACAGTCAACTTAAAGCCGATCTGGAAGCGGGCAAACTGGATGAGCTTCTCAATCAGGCGATCGCGGATCAGAAGGTTTGGCGTTCAAAGACCCGCAGGAATATGTCTGGTTCTGGATCGGGGAACACAACGTCTACAACCTGCTTGTCAATTAACCCGTGAAGAATTCGGCAAACCGCTTGCTTGCGCGCGCGGCTCGGAATCGGTAGTGCGGATGCCAGTGGCGGCGATGTTGTTGTGCTTGGGGGCGGCTGAGATCCCCGGACTGCGTACAGCCCACCCGATCCCACTACTCGAACCGGTAGATCTGGATTTGCCCCTTCACGGCGGAGGATGCTGCGGGAAATGTCGCGATCAGATGCAGATGGTTTGACTGCTCGGCTGCGGTTCTCAGAAGGTCGTTGTGCAGAAAGTGAGCCTCGGGAGCGAAAGTATCGAGAACGACGAAATCGACGTGCCGGCTTTTGAGGAACTCCACGATCTGGTCTGCGCTCGAAAATTTGCTGTGGTAATTCGAGCCGTTCCAATCGACCTCGGCGAGGGCTTTTGTCCCACGTACGACAACTGAACCGGGGCGCCGCTCGTGCATCGCAACTTCAGAGATGAGCAGGCCCTCGCCGCCCGATTCCGAAGAAACAAGAATAGTGGCGGGATGCAGCGCTTTATCGGAGGTGATGAACCGGGCCGCCTCGATAAAGCCGTAATGCCGCACATGAGGTATCGCGAAGGCCTGAAGCGAGAAAACGAGCGCCCCCGCAAGCGCGACCAGCCCATTTCTCCACCGAGCCAGCGGAAGGCGGTTGGCGATCCAAAAACCTCCGGCAAAGAGGAATAAAACAAGAGCCGGAAGGGCGATCATCATCTTGCGGTCTTCGACGCCGGCAGGCACCAGAGAGTGGAAAATCCAAACAGCCAAGATCAAGGCCAGCATGACAGCCGGCGCGGAGGGAACCGGTTTGCGAAACATTGGGGCTAAAACCCTCACCACGATGCCGATTCCAATAAGAACCGAGAGAATCGGGCCGAGCATGGCTATGATGACCGGCACGAATTGTTTCAACGCGCTCATGGTGTAGAGAAGGTTCGGCCGAGAGCCGCCTTCCCATCCCCGGTCGGCCAATTGCATGGTGGTCCATTGCCAAGGTATGCATGCGGCCGCGATTAGAAGGACCGCCAGCCAGAAGGAGGGCCGCGAGAGGACCCGGAGCTTGCGTGTCAGAACCAGCGCGACGGGTGGCATCAGCGCCAGCAGCCAGCCATTTCCCTTGGTGAGGACCGCAAGCGCGAAAAAGACACCGAACCAGCAGCAATCGCGCCACTGCTCCGAATCGAGATAACGCGCAAAATAAATTGCGCTCAAGAAACATAGGAAGACGAGCAACGTCTCGGCCATTTCCTCATCCGTATAAATCTGGACGACCGGGAGGCAGACTGTCAATATGGCCGCCAAAACGCCGGCTTTCCACCCAAACCAGTTCCGTGCCTCGCGCCAGACGGCGAATCCCAGCAGTGCCGTCGTGAACGCAACCTCGAGCCGGACCGAAGCGCGGGATACCGAGAAAAGGCTCATCCAAAGCGCTTGGACCAGGTAGAAGAAGGGAGGCCAGTGCCCGAACGCTACTTTCGGATAGTGATAGTAGAAGTTCAATGCAAATTTCATGGGCGCGACTGGTTTCAGAGCGGTGATGTAGTCATGGACCATGAGGGACGTGACGTAGTGCGCGGGCTCGTCCGGATAGCCGCTGAACTCCGCGTGATAGGCGCCGCTGGCGAGCTGAAGGGCCACGACTATCGCAAATAAGAGAAGGAAGGGAGCCGTGTTGTTGCGAACGGCCGAAGATTTCAGGTGAGCTCGCCAGCCATTCAAAGTACTGGAGCGAGCGGGCGGCACATCCAACTGCCTGTCCAGAATCATTGAATTTTTGACAGCCCTCTCCGATGCGGGCCCGGCAGCGCTTCTATGTCTTATGATACTTGTGACACGGCCCCTGAGGGGTATGTCGTCTTTTCTTCGCAAAATCTGTACTGGCGCGCTTAGGCGTTGAACTTAAGCGCCCGGCATTGTCACTTGGTAGAGCTCGCCGCGGCCCTCGGGAAAATCTCCCAGGTACTGAAGGGTGGCATGGATATCGAGCAGTCGGCGCAGCAGCCAATCCTCCGGATAATCGGGAGTGCCGGCCACCAGGAACTGCGGATGTTCAGCGACGAACTGCGGATAGGGCTCGATATGGGCGCGGATCGGAAAATAACGCTTGACCACGGGGAAACCCTCGAAAAGGGTCGCGTGGGCATAGCGAATTGCGAGCTCGCCGCCGGTGAGATAGTACAGGCGGGAGACCGTACTTGCGTCGGAATACTTGTCGAGCTCAAGAAAGGCCAACCCACTCGCGGCAACCAGCGGAAGATCGGGCCGGACCTGTTGAATGGAAGGGGGCCGCACGGAGGCTGTCGAATTTGCCCTACTTGCCCGCAATACTGTCAGTGCGGGTGGCACGATGTTGGCGGCTGCAAGCCAGGCGAGCAGTATGCAGCACGCAACCGAGGCTGCCAAGCGGTTGGCATTGGTATGCATGGCCAGGAAAAAGGCGAGCAGCAGCCCGTATGCGAAAACCGCGGGAGCGCTATAGCGGGGAAAAGTCACGCCATGAGACCGCATTTGAGCCAGGTTGATCAACACGGGTATCAGAAGCAAACCCGCGGTAAAGGCCGCTTCGGGCGATGTCATGAGCGCTTTGGTTTCGGTGCGAGGCGGCTGGCGCCGGAAAACCATAGAAAGGCCAGCGCAGATTGCCAATAGCAGAGCCAGGCTTTCGGGCGAAAGCGTTTCATAGAAAAAGCGGACTATCTTTAGCGGCGAGGCCTGGAATGAGGGCGGGAAAAGAGCCGCCTGATAGCTCCGAATCGTGGCGAGGTAAAAGCAGAGGATCAGCAAAGGAAGCACCAGCGCGGCCCAAAGTGGAAGGTCGAATCTGCGGGAGCGGCGCCAACGCAGCAATTCGGCGAGACAGAATGGCGTGATGTAAAAAAGCGTGAAGAAATGGCTCAGCATCATGCCCGTTACGGCCAGAGCGAACATCAGGAGAGTAACGCGGCTTCGTCCCGGCTCGATTGCGCGCTGCCAAGCTAACATCGCCATCCCGAAAAATCCGATAATCAAGCCGTATGGGCGAGCTTCGTTGGACAAATAGAAAAACGGGGTCGACCAGAACACCAGCATCGCCAAGAGCCCGTAAGCCGGGCGTAGTCGTCGAGAGACGAATGAGTAGAAGCATAAACTCCCGACCAGAAACGCGACGATGAAGGGGAATCTCACGGCATAGGAGTTGTCGCCCAAGACTGAAAGCGAGCCTCGCACAAGCAGATAACTCAGAGGAGGATTCAAATCGAGGCGGAGGGCCTGCCAGAATTGGGTCATCGAGGGAGACTTCGCGATGTAATATGTGAAGAGCTCGTCGTGCCACAAGTGGCGCTGGGCCGAGAAGGCAGTCATCGCTAAATACAGCAAAATGACGCCGGCCATCACGATGGCGGAGTCCCGGGATGTGAATCGGGCTGTTTCCAAGCGACTGCGAATGCCCTCTAACCGGGTGCTGAGACGGGAGAAGCGGCCTTGAGTAGGCAAGTCACTCAACGTCGGGGGAAGGTCGGCCAACACTCGATTGTAGCGGACGCCGGAAGGAATCCCGTTAGAATTGAAAGGGAACCTTTTCATCCATCATCGCCGGAATAGTCAAGCTGGCGGATTCTCATTCACAGAAACCGTTTTTTTTTCTTGTTCTATCGATTGAGCAGCTTAAACTCCAGTTTTCCGAATGCAGCACTGCTGTCACCCGTTACGTTTTAACAGGTTCGTGCCGAGGTTGCGCCTCGGGTGAGCCAATTTCCCTCTGGAGAACGAAACATGACTGCTCACCTTTTCCGAGCCTTGCTCTTTCTGGCGCTGTTTGCCTGCAGCTCATTTGCCCAGACCGTCAGCATCACCGGAACCGACGGCCTGTCGCATTCGGTGGTGCGCGTTTCTTTTAACGTGAGTGCGGCCTATGCCAGCATGCGGACACGCTACGCCGCTTCTCCGGCCACCTGCACTGGTGGAACCGGCGGCTCCGTGCAGCAATGGAGCGGCGGCATAAAACCGCTTAGCGGGATGCGGGTCGTGGTTGGGGGATTAGCTCCGAACACTACTTACCAGATTTGCCCGGAAGTTACTGCCGATGGGACGCACTGGTCATCGGGAGCAGGTGTTACGGTGACGACCTTACCGTTGCCGGCAGTCCATCCCGCGCCGCCTATCCCGCCTGTGACTTTCAACACGTCCATGCCTAACGTGTCAGGCTACAGCACGGTGACCGTAGCCTCCGATTGCCATGACTTTCAAGCGGATCTCAACGCGGCGGTCGGCAACCAACTTACCAATGGGACTATTATCAGCATCCCCGCCGGAACGGTGTGCTCAAGCGGAGCGACGTACTCTATTGGGGCCAACTCGCCCGACACCTACGTCTTCGGCGCGGCCCAAGTGAATACCTCTAACAGTACTATCAGTTGGTCGAGTCACGGTCTCAGCGAGGGTGCAACCGTCGTCTTCAGCACGAATTATTCGACGCTGCCGGCAAGCACGAGCTGTATGGATGGCACGGGATTCGCGGAACAGGGCTTCGTGTCCGGGCAGCTCTACCCGGTTCACGTAGTCGATGCCAATACGATCCAGGTCTACTGCGATAAGCCTCCCGCACAGGGCGGAACGCAGATGACATTCACTAATACCGGGTCCGGCTCTGCTATGTATGTTCGGCCCGAGCCCGATCCTAACCTGAATTGGGTGATCGTCCGCACAGCGACTCCTGACGCTCAATTCATCCCGGAGCATTCCCGGGTAACTCCCGTATGGTTGCCGAAGATGGCGAGTTTCGTTCAGCCCATGAGTTTGTATTCCAACAGCACGCCCAATAATGAGTTGTTAGTGATTGGCAACCCGGACGGAAACGCGGGGCTGTTGGTGAGCAATATTCGCTTTGTCGGCATTGAATTCACTGTCGCTGACGATTCCGTAGACACGCTTACCTCGACCGATCCCCAGTTCTGGTGGCGGCAAATTTATACTTGGCCCTGGGACCAGAACATCATCCTGGACCGCATCTACGTTCACGGGCGCGGCAGGCCCTCTCGATTATTTCAAGGGATGCTCTGGGACGGCCATAACATGGGGATTGTCGATTCCTACTTCGATAACCTGACCTACTTTCATTCCGCTTACACGGGCTTGACGTTAGCAAATCCGAGCGGAACACAGATCACAATCGCTCCCGGCCAGCACCATATGGGCGCGATCGACCCGGTTCTCCGGACGACCGCGACGGTGAATATCAGCGGAACGGTGAACGTCAGCGGAACGAGCGTCGGAATCTCCTACATTTATTTCGATATGGGCGGAAATCTCAAGGTGACAATGCCGCCTGGAATATCGGCAACCTGCAGCGGCGCGCCATGCACCGTGGTGAATACAAATGCGACAACCGGCAATGGGGTGAGGCTAGAGCCGTCGAGCGGAGGCGCCTTTCCTTCTACGTCTGCAAATGGGATCAGCTATTACATCGATCCGATCTTTTCTGCGTCATCGACCGGAGGCACCGAGCAGACGCTATTTGCAACCGACCCCGGCACCCTTGGAGCGTCATGGACAACGGTTGGCGGCTCGGAGTTCGGAACGGTCTTCTATTCCGATACCAGCGGTTATATTCAGGGTTGTAGATTTTTCAAAAATGCGAGCGATACGGGGACGCATTCATGCTCGCTGTGGACAACCAGCGGGACGCTTCTGGCGACCGCAGCATTCTCAAACGAGACCTCGAGCGGTTGGCAGACGCAACTGTTTGCGACGGCGGTCCCGGTGACCAGTGGAACGAACTATATAGTTTCCTCATATTCTTCAACCGGCGCGGTCTGGTACACCGTGGGGTTATTTACGAACGGAGTTTTCGACAATGCGCCGCTCCACGCGGTTCGCAACTACGACCCGAATAACGCGAGCTGCAATACATCGAGCGCCTTCCCGAAGAACGCTCTGGGCCACACTGCGGCGGGCGAGATTGGTTGCGTGGCGATCACCGGCAGCGCTGTATCGAGCTTCACCAACGCAGACGCGAACTCCTCTCTATTCAACGCCGAAGGGTCGAGCTACATGATCGGCGGCTTAGGCCCCGGACCGTATGTGGATCGGAACAACTATCGCGAAGGCGCGGGATTGACATGGCACCACGATGACGGGGGAGGCGATGTTCGCCTTCGCTGCGACTACACCTATGATCGCGATTACTGGCTATTCGAGACATCGCACATGTATCAGACGCCCAATTCGGACGGCTATTATTACGCGCATCGGCACATGCTTGAATGGAAATCCGGCTGCCGTATTGCCATCACCGGCAGTATTTTCGACGGTGCGACACAAGAGAACACGCCCATCGGAGACTTCTTCGAAGCTGGCTCCTACAACGGAGCGGGGACGCATGACTTTCTTCTCCAGAACACGACCTTCATGCACGGCCCTGCCGGATTTTTCGCCCCGGCGAGTTACGCCAATAATTCGGACCCGGAAGGACCGCCTCCCGTGCGAGTCACGATGAAGAATAATCTGTTCTGGGATATCTCCGGGGTTTATCATTCACTCTGTTGTTTCGGCGATGGCTCCGGCAAGGGCTGGATCATGACGAACGGCGGGGGAGGAGAAGAGGATACGGTCTTTGACCATAACACTGTGATCGCAAATACCGGAGTCTCTCCTGACCTGTGGTATGTTGCCGATTCGCTGCACGAAGGTGTTCAGTTCACGAACAACTTTGTTTATCTATCGGTCGGCGATTGGGGGTTTGGGGCCGATCCTTCGACTCCCTGCACTTCCTATCTGGGCAAAGCGACGGCGGATTGCCTCTTTGGACCGAATGGAAACTCTTACCGCTTCGATCACAACGTGCTGATGAGCAATGGCACGCAATCTCAGGTTAGGAGCGCCTGGCCGAGTACGCTATTGAATTACATTCCGTCCGATCCGACAAATTATGCAAACACGGGTTTCTTCAATTACGACAACAACCCGACTCAGTTCGTAAATGGCAATCCGAAGCATTACAACTTCAAGCTAAATGCGAACTATCGCAGCAGCGATTCGTCGCACGCGAGCGACGGCCTGGACGTGGGGGCCAACATTGATGCGCTCGAGTCGGCCCAAGGCAAGGTTACGCTGATTGGAGCCTCTTCGGTGACCAGCACGTCGGCGATAGTAGCTTTCGTAGCGCCGGACGCTTCGGGCTGCGCGGTGGATTACAGCAGCAAGGATCCGAAGCTGATCAACAGCTTTACCCGCGTCCCCGACACGGGAGGCGCTGTTAACCGGAGCATCGCTCTATCGGGGCTGACATCCGGCAGTTTGTATTATTACCGCGTCGACTGCGCCGTTCAGCAGCCAACCGGACAATTTTCAACCCCTTAACGAAAGCGCCAGACCAGGAGGTTGGAGGAATTCAATGGATGGAGTCCGAAAACATCGGCCTCGAAATGCAGAATCTCAACGTCGGAACGATCGCGCAGCAGCTTCACGAGGTCGTGATTGTGATCGATCAGCTGGTTGTAGCGATTGCGAATCATGCCCATGAAGCTGCGGCGTTCCGGCAAGAAGGTCGGTTCAAAATGTATGACCTCGCGTACTTGAGAGCGTACCCTCGAGAGGTTATCAATGAAAGGCTGCGCGCTCGGCATCTGCTCGATACTGTGCACGGTGAGGACCGTAGAACCGCGACGGATAAGCGAATAATCTTGCGGGCAGTGGTAATCAAGCCGCTCGATCGCCAATCCGAGCCGGCGACCGAGTTCGACGGCGCTTTGCGAATACTCCCCTCCATAAGCGCCGCCGCCGAGCAAGTGCAGATTGTAGCCATAACCGCACCCGAGCTCGCATATGGTTCCAGTGGCAAATCGACCTGCAGCCGAGGAGATGAGCGAATACCAAATGAGGCGCGCCGTCCGGACATCGGTGCAAAAAACTTCCTCGCCGAATGAGATAAACATGGGATCCTGCTGGTCCATATTCAACTCGTTGAACTCGGCGATTTTGTAATCTTCGATTTCTGTCGAGTTTAAGGAGAGCAGCGGGGCGTAGCGGTCACGATCATATTCCTGAGTTACGCGGGCCGGCGACCTGTCGACTGAATAGGGCTCCCAACCGAGTAATCGCTTCGGCCAGTTGCTCTTGTCCGAAAGGTACTCGTTGAGGGGAACGTGCTTCATGAAGCTGAAGCCGTCGAGGGTTCGTGCTTCTCCTCGTGATACTCCTGCTCAGTGTTGAGCGCCCACAGGTTCTCTCTGCCGCGCACATTTCCGATAATGTTATCGACCGCCGTCATGGCGGTCAGCATGGAGTGATCCTGATTGTTGTATTTGTGCATGCCATTGCGGCCCACAAGGAACAAGTTGTCGAATTCGTTGGCCCAGGAAACGATCTCCGGGAAGCGTGCATACGATCCAAAATAGGCCGGATAGGTTTTCGGCATGCGTATGACGGTGGCGTCGAGGACGTCGGGCGCATCCAAGATGTTCATGGACGCCAGTTCTGTTTTCGCGAGCTCAATCATCCCGGCGTCAGTCTTACGCCACAAAGCATCGTCCTCATTGCAAAAGTACTCGAGGCCAATCCAGACATGAGAGGGATCAGCCACCATGGAGGGACTCCAATTGTTGAAAATCTGGAGACGCCCGACCAGCACGTCGGGCTCCTGAATGTAAATCCAATTGTCTTTGACCAGCTCGCCTGAATCATCCCGCAGTTTGATGCGGTTGCACAGAATGCCAACAGTGATGAAATCCCGATAGATCAGCCCGTCCGAAATTTCGCGGACTGCAGCGGGCGCGGGTGGATCCATGGCTGCGACGAGCTCTTTGACGGGCATGGTGGAAAAGAAATAATCCCCTTCGAACCGCCGCGTTTCCTGAGTTTGCTTGTTTCTTGCGTTTACGGCAAGAACCTTCCCGTTTGCGTTGCGCTCGATTTGCTCGACTGACCAGTGCGTCAGGATTTCGCCGCCTAGCTTGCGGACTCTTCCCGAGACTTCTTCCCACATCTGACCGGGCCCGAACTTGGGGTAGAGGAATTGCTCGATCAGAGAGGTCTCGACGTCTTTCTGGGCGATATCCTTAGCGCGCTTGGGAGCAAGCTTCTTAAGGATGTGGGTAATAGTTTTCAGAATCGAAAGGCCCTTGATGCGCTGCGCTCCCCATTCGGCGCTTATTTCTTTGCAATCGATGCCCCAAACCTTTTCCGTATAAGACTTGAAGAAGGTGAGGTAGAGCTCGCGGCCGAATCGGTTAATGAAGAACTGCTCGAGATTGGTCTCATTGCGGATGGGAAACATCAGCGCGCGCAGATAGCTGAAGCCGATGCGGATGGTCTTGCC
>JBAUUG010000490.1:0-6229 GCA_049582585.1 Bryobacteraceae bacterium
GGTATGAGCAATGCGGCCGCCAGCAAAGGCGTTGAATGCCAACCTTGGTCCCACATCATCACTGGATCAACCATGCCGGCCGCATTTACGAATCCGCCAAACACAATCAGTAATGCCACAACGGCTAAATCGGTGCGCTTGGATAATCTGCCTATTGAAGAACGGTAGGGATCGCCAATCAGCGTGCCGGCGGGCGGAGTTGGCAAGATGGCGACATTATCGCGCGGACACGCCTTCACGCAATCGAGGCAGAAGGTGCAATCTAAATTCCCAGCCTTCTTCGGCTGGAACAGATACAGCTCGCATCCACGCGCGTGATCGTTACCGCGTATGCAATCGTGCGTCTTGCAGGTCTTGCATACTTCCGAGCTTCGCACCCGAACCTCGCGCGGCGATATTAACGAGCTGATGAAATGAAACTGGCCGATGGGGCAGACATATTTGCAAAAACTCGCGCCGCGAAATATTCCATCAATCACCAGCGCGCCGATGAAGTACCCGGCGACGATCCACGCCGTTATCCAAGGGCTATCCCACAGGCCGAACGCTTCATACGCCCATAGATAGAGGACAATCAGCGCAGCGGGCAACCATTTGCTCCGTAACCGGCGCGGCCATCGCAATTTCGCGGGAAAAACAATTCGACCGATGTCCCGTACCAAGGTGAATGGGCAAGCCATGCAAAACAGATTTCCGACCAGCAACAGAGCGAATATCGAAAGCGCGCGCCAATGAATCCACGGGAGGACGCCCGCGAGATTCAGCGGCGTCACTTGCGTCCCGAAAAATCCGTCTGCCATCACGGCGATCGCGAGCAGCAACATCGCCGCCTGCGCCGCCCTCCGGAAACGAGGCAATCGCCTTGGCCACTGGCTTGGCTGGGCGGCCCCGGCACGCTTCACAATTACAGCCGTTCGCCTTCGCGGTGTGGCCGATAACAAACTCATGGCGATCACGAATGCCGGCACCAGGTAAATAATCGAGCCCGGCACCCACATGATGAGCCCGGCAATCGTCTGGTCTTCCTGTGCGCTCATGCGGCTTGCTCGGACCGCTTCGTAAGTGGGATAGAGCAACCTGCCGGAAAATACGAAAAATGCCGAGAGGGCCGTGTTGAGAACGTCGGCCACAAGCAGGTGCGGGATCGCCGTCCATCGGGGCCAACGCGGCTTGCCGGGTCCGGGCTGCACGACGGACCACCAGAACAGAATGCCCGTCCAGAAGAAACACGCATGCTGGGCGCTATGCCATTCGGAATTATTGAGCGCGGCTTCATAGAATTTCGGCAGATGCCAAAAGATGGTGCTCACGCAAAACGCGAACAGGGCAAGCGGCGGCGAGACGAGCGATTTGAAAACCCGCTGCAGGAGCGGCCAGGATAGGAACGGGCCGAGTCCTTCCTTCACGAACCGCTTCGGCAAACCCCGCAGCAGAGGCAGCATCGGATGTCCCAGCAGGATCAAAGGAGGCGCAACCATCATCAGCAGCAGATGCTCGGTCATGTGCGCGGATAGAAAGAGGCTGTCAAACGCATCGAGCGGCGATTCAGTCGCGAGAAAGATCACGAATAATCCGCCCATAAAGGCGGCCAACCGGACATGATCTTGCTCCTCGCGAAGCAGCCGCCGCCCTCGAATCCAGCCGCGTAGATACACAGCCGCCGTGAGCAGCAGTATCCCGATGACGCGCGCGCTGAGAGTCCAGGAGGTCAGCGCGGCGCTTGCAAGCGGATTCACTTCGCAGCCGGGGACGGAAGCCTCAGCACAGCAACGTCTCGGGGCAGCGGCTTGGGATTCTCCGGCTTGTCGGAATTGCGAACCGGCGGCACGTATCGCGGGCGCAAGGTCTGCATGAACGCGACCAGCGCGTCCACTTCCGCGGGGCTCAATTTCTTCCCGTATGCCGGCATATTGCCGCCGCCTTGAATCACCTGGCGAACCATCTCAGGCCCGGTCAATCTCGTCGCCACAGAATCGAGGGCAGGACCGCGCTCGCCGCCTTCCCCGCCGAGAGAGTGACAATTCCGGCACTGCTTGTTCTGAAATACCAATGCGCCATGCATCTCGAGCGGTGTCCGGCCCTTCACGAATTCCACTGGAATGGCGTCCTTGCTCCAAGCCGACATATTGGGCGACCAGGGCGATGTCTGTCCCATATACGTCAAAACACCAATCACCAGCATGACGAAGATCACCGTCAGCACGGCTACGGGCCTGCGGCGCGCGCTCTTTTCGCCGGTCCCGGAGATGAACGGAAGAGCCAGCAGAAAAATAATCAGCAAAGTGGGCGCGACAAACAGGACCAGCACCTCCATCCAATCCGGCAGCAGCGCTAATGCCGCGAAGATGGAAAGAAAATAAAAGTCGGGTCGCGGATTCGTGTCGACTAGAGTGGGGTTGGGCGGTCCGCCCGGACCTTTCGGCCCAAACACCAGCGCGCAACCCAGAATGCCTATGATTACGATCGCCGCGAAGATCAGGTCTTTCCCGATCGCATGAGGAACAAACGGCACGCCTTCCTTCCTCAAGATTTCGGCGTATTCCGCATCGTAGGTCGCCTTGTGGACGGGGCGCCCCGGCTTCGGGTATTCGTTGATGCCTTTGGTCAACACCAGCCGCAGATGCATGCTGACGATGGCGATGATCAACCCCGGAATAATAAACACGTGCAGCGTGAAAAACCTGGATAGCGTTTCACCGGCGATGATCGGCCCGGCTAAAAGCACGTGCACTAACTGCGCTCCTATGAGGGGCACTCGCCCGGTGATCGATGCGCCGATAGTCAGGCCCCAATATGCGTCTTGATCGAAGCGCATCACCTGTCCGGTGAACGCTAACGCCAGCGTACACAGCAACAGCAGTATGCCGCTCACCCACGTCAATTCGCGCGGATATTTATAGGCGCCGAACAGGAAGACTTGAATCATGTGCGCGGTCATAATCGCGACCATGAAATTCGATCCCCAGTTATGCACCGCACGCAGGTACCAACCCCAGAATTGCGCGTGATTCAGATATTGCAGGCTGGTATAAGCTTCGTTCGTGGAAGGAATATAGACGAACGCGAGACACGCTCCGGTGATGACCTGAATGACGAAACACAATAGCGTGGCGCTGCCGAAGACATAGAACCAGCTTCCAGCGCTCGCCGGAACTTCATGGCCGGCAGTCGACGCGTAGAGCGCAGTCAAATGCAATCTGTCGTCTAGCCAAATCGCAGCTTTTCTTAACCAGCTCATACAGGATTTGAAAGGGTCGGCATTTCGCCTCCCTTCACCCAAAGCTCGCCTTTATCAACCTTGTAATGGTACTCGTACAAGCCTCGCGGCGGTGGGCCTGCAGCCCGCGCGCCATCTTCGTAATACGCGCCGCCGTGACATGGACACAGAAACAAGCCGGATTCTTTAAACCATCGAACCGGGCATCCCAGATGCGTGCAGTTGATCGCAAAGATCTGGAATTGATTGCCCTGCAGGCGGCGGACCCAGCAAGGGATATCGGCGGTCTGGCCATCCCACGGACGAGTGAACGGATTTCGATACATCGCGATTCGCGTGGTCTTTTCCGGAAAACCTTCCAGCGGTCCAAGTGAAATCCAGTTCCGTGGATCCTTTCGCTCGACGAAACTCGAGAATACATAACCCACCAGCGGTATCGCCAACAACACGCCTGCGGCAACGTTTACAGCGACACCGGCGGCAAACAGCCAATCGCGGCGCGTTGGATCTTTTGTGTTCTGCTTACCCTTATCTTCTTCCCGATCCGTTCCCGTCATTTTGGACCCCCTTGACTGCTGCTCCCAGTCGACTTGTTGCCTTCCTGGTCTTGCTGCCGCGGACTTCCCGGCCCGTGCCCGCTTCCTTCGTTTCCTTTCGTCATCGGCCCGCTCTGCCCGCTGCCGGTCGTCTGAACACTAGGGTTCTGTGGAGCTGCGTTCGCGGGCCGCAGCGATGCCAAATATGCGACCAGATTCGCCACGTCTTGATTGGTCAAAGCATGGCCGAGATTCAGAGTGCGATAGTCGGGCATTCCCATATCCGCGCGTCCCACAATGATGGAGGTTCGCAGCATCTGATCGGTAACCAAACTGAGATAAGACGGAGTGGAAACGGGACCAATCGGCGCTCCTTGTCCATGACACATAAAGCAGTCCCGCAAAAAAAGCTTCTTGCCCTGAGCCGCGTCTCCGGCCTGAGTCTCGCCGTTATAGGACGGCATCGCGCCGCCCTCGAGGCCCATCGGCTTGCCCCAATTTTGTTCGATTCCATCCACCAGCGCGCTTACCTGATTCGGACTAAGCGGACCGCCTTTGCTCTGAGACCACGGCGGCATGGCCGTGCCGGGACGCCCATTTTCAATGACCTGCCGCAGCGTGTCTTTTGGAATCAGCGCAAGATACAAAGGATTATTCAGCGGCCGGCCGGGCCCATTCTTTCCATCGACACCATGACACCCCGCGCAGTTGTCTCCGTAGAGGGTGCGGAAATCGGTTACTTCGCGCGGCGCGGAGGGTTCTTCCTGGGGCTTGCCGGGCGGGTCGCAACTCATCGCAAGAAGGCTAAAGAGGCACGCGGAAACCTGAAAGCCGCCCCACAACGGCCGCCATCCGCGGTGTCTCATTCGTGGTCTTCCTTGTGGGCCGGTCTTATGCCGGGGGCTTCGACAAAGGCGCGCTCGGCGAGCGACCAGGTCTGCATGGTTTGGATGCTGGTGCTCCGCGCGATTACGTAGCCTCCTACCAATCCGAACGCAAGTTGGCAAACCACAAACCAGGGCCAATTGATCCGCTCATTCAGCACCGGGTTTATCAAGTTCAGAGTCGTGGCAACCACTCCGCTCCAAAACAGCGGCATCAAAATACCGGCCCAGAACGGAGCGTACTTAGGGAACATCGGCAGCATCACCGCGTACACAATGCCGACCAGAATTGAGATCACGCCGTGTCCAATCAGGGCAGCGACAAAAGCGAGCCCGTTGAATGCCCTCAGTTGCTCGGTGCTCAGATTGCCCATGTCAGGAATGACAGCACCGGCCAACAGATTGACCGGGTACCAAATGCTGTGCTGCGCAACCAGCCCGTACAAGCAGGCCAGCGCGGCCATGGCTGCTCCTCCCGCCAAGCCGCCCCACAATCCCGCCGAGTAGGGATGTACTCTTTCTGGAATGCGCACCCGATGGCCCGCTTCACCGGCTTGCAATCGAACCACAGACCGTTCGTCCACCAGAATGGGCGCGGGTCGAAGCTCGGCTTCAATCGGAACCTCTTCATGCTCCTCGTGCGGAATGACGTTGTGCCACCATCCCACGACTGCGCGCAATGCAATGACCAGCCCGACGACTCCCACCACCCATTGCGTAACCAACCCCGCAAACAGCAGCGTGAGACCGAACGCAAACACAATCGGCCAGAATGTTGGCGCAGGCAGTTGAATGTGAGTCTGTTCGGTCCGCTCTCCCGCTTCTCCGTGATGAGTTTCGTGCGCCATTCCAAGCCTCTATTTGCCGGCGAAATATGCGTAGACGATGGGACCATACACCACGCTGAAAACCACCACCCACACGCCGTCTACGAAATGCCAGTACCACGACAGAAACTTCACTCGCCGGAACTGGGTCTCAATCGGAAATCCGAGCAGCGTCACGATCAGAACCAGCAGCAAAAACGTCAACCCGACGATTACGTGGCTCGCATGCAGCCCGACGAGTGAGTAAAAGGTCGTGCCGGCGACATTCGTACTGATGGTGAAGTGCTCTTTCGTAATCAGGTGATACCATTCCACAGCCGTCGCGGTCAGGAATTCGCCCCCCAGCAAAATCGTTAGCACCCACCACAACTTGAAACGGGCGAGATTATTGTGCGCGAGAGCGTGCTCGGCAAAGTAAACCGTCAAGCTGCTGGAAAGCAGGCAGATGCTGGCAACTATCGGAACGCTTAGAATTTCTCTTGGATCAGGCCCGCTCAGGCTTCTTCCCATGTAGATCAGGTAGGTGGCGACGAACATGGTAAAAAGCACGGTCTCGGTAAAGATCAGGAAGATGATCCCCACCACGCCGCGATCTGGCGTTTTCCACTCGCGCTCCATGGAGCCAGGAGGTACGGCGACTATTGTGGAAGCTGCCATAATCCGCCTTTACTCGAACTTCCAATCGGGATCTTCCGGATGCTTGAGATCCCACAATGGCCTGCTGCTGCGAACGACCGGGAGCTTCTCGAAGTTATACTCCGGCGG
>JBAUUG010000491.1:0-4442 GCA_049582585.1 Bryobacteraceae bacterium
AACAATTAGATGATCCAAGGAGACTGCCAGCCTGTACGGCTAGCAGGCAGCCGTACTCGTCCTTATTTAATTTAATAGGGCGTTGCAGGCGACTCGTTACTGCGATTACTGCGTTAAGCCAGGGCCGATGTAGATTGACTTGCCGCTAAGTCATTGAAAAGATGGAGCGGGAGACGGGATTCGAACCGGTGGCGTCCGGCTTGGGAAGCTGGCATTCCGACTTGGTGGACGAAAATGTGTCTATCCGCAGAAATTCGGCAAGCTTTCACGGTGTGAGCAAACCTTTGCCTTCACACGTGAGCCTTACCTGTAAGTAATTGCAAGAAAAGGTCTGGAGGCGCGGCCCAGGATCGAACTGGGGAATCGAGGTTTTGCAGACCCTTTTTCGCGTGCGAATTACTTTTGGCGCTTCTTAGACTTGCAAGTTCGATTAGGACGATTGTCCACATTTTGTCCAAGGGCCCGGTGTAGCGGCGCGACACAGCGAGTGGAAGAGGTCCCTCAGTAGGGGATCTCGTCGATTGGCGGCTCGGCGGCGTCGCCCTTTGTTCACCAGTAGCCGTTGAGCGATCGAGTATTCGGATCGTGTCGGCTTTCAGCTTGACAATGAGCTGCGGAGTCGTGTGCTCGATAGTCTTGCCTTGAGCAACAGGAACTTTGATGGTGCGATCGTATTCGCGAGTCGTCAGTTCTCCCTGCACGAACACATGAGCGCCCTTGACGAGCCGATCGGTCATTTGCGCGAAGCTCTTGCCGAACGCGACGACGTTATGCCACTGAGTTTTCTGTTGCCGCGTGCCATTCTCGTCCTTCCAGGAGCGCTTCGTTGCGATCGAGAATTTCGCGACGGGAGTGCCATTCGGCAGAGACTTGGTTTCGGCGTTCTTGCGGACGAATCCGATGACCGACAGCTGATTGAGGTTCATTGAGTGTTCCTTCTTTCTGCCCTGCTGTGCTTGGGCACTCAGACGCGAGGCTGGTTGCTTCCAAACTTGTGAACGTGCTTCTCTGGGACCGCAAAGTTTTCGGTGCTTATGCGAAAGGCGCAGCCCTCGAACTTTGTGGTCGACCGAAACCGTGTGCGGTGCGCTACCTCAACGGAGAACCAAAGAGTGCAAGGCAGAACGGGCGCAACGGGTGTCGGCTGAAGCGGTGCCAAGTACATTAGGAAGGAAAGAGGAATGCAGATGAACCCGGCTAGCGGTGGAAACAGCGCATTTAGGGCGGACGATCACAGGGTGCAGGTCACCCGGAAGCTACATCCAAGAGTTGATCCAAGAAATCGCCGGCATAAGAAGTTGCGGCCCATCCGTTGAGACGGCCTGATCACGGAATGAAATAGAACGGATTCGGCAGCTTCACGGAATGCTCCGCCTGTGGATCACCGACAAGGTCACTCATCTGGTCTCCAATGTTGAGAATGATTCGATAACCTTTGGCAACGATTTTTGCGCGGTCACTAGATTTGTATTGCGACACAGTCTGGTCTTTCGGGTGATCTTCCGGGCGCAAGAATAGTTCCACCCAACGGTCGTACCCCTCTGCCTTGAGGTTGGCTTCTGTATCTGCGCGTTGTCCTTCCGGTCTCCCAGTGATAAAGAAGACGGCGACCTTGTCGCTCTCTGCCTCGCGGAACACTCGGAGCGTGCTTGGAATCGCCTTCCCACATCTGAGAGCAATGCACCAATTCGAATCGTTGGGAATATAGCCAAAGTCATCGTGCGTTTCTACACTCCAGTTGGACAAAGAGGTCTCGTCGATATCGAGTACAAGCGCTAGCTTTTCCTCCGGGTGAGCAGCCGCTACGCTCTGTTTCAAAAACTGAATGGCAATCTCAGCCTGATGCTCCAATTGCGGCACATAACAATTTCCTTGTCCGCAGGATTGATATTTCTTGAGCTGCTGCTTAACAGCATCTAGGTTCACCGGCTCGCCTGCTACGGTCACGATTGTTTGCTGGCCCTTGCCTGGCGAGCAGCATAGAAGCATTAATGCAGCTATCCACCGACTCATCCTTCCGCTCCTTGGCGAGTTGATGGTGAACACAATAGCACGCCTACCCGATTTCTGATCATGATACCGACGCTCGCAAAATGTCGGTACAAAAATGTTCTGGATGAAGAAGTCGGGCAATCTTGAGCCAGCCATTCTTGAGCAAGCCCTTGACAATGAAGCGTTTATTTGAAGAAGATTTGAGACTTATCATGGAAGCGCCTGTAACCCTCGATGTCACACACTCGAGTGTTGACCCGGATAATCCGACCTTTCAACCTATGTTGAAAGATCTTCAGGCCAACATTCTGAAAGGGCATGGCCGCAGCTTCGCGCATTACATCTTTCTGCGACTGCAGCCGCCCCAGATAGCGGCCGCGAAAGCCTGGATCGCCAACTTCGCAGCCGATCGCATCACGAGCGCGCGGAAGCTTGAACAGGGCCGCCGGAGCTTCAAGAAAACCGGGGCTGACGGCGGTGCGGTCTTCACGCTTTCGATCTCCGCGACCGGTTATGGGGCGCTGGGGTTCGGCCCCAAACAGTTGCCCGTGGAAGTCGAAACCCCGGCTAACCTAATAGTTCAGGATCTGGCTGCCTTCCCCACTGGCGCTAAGGGAAGTGCAGCGAAACTAGGCGATGGCGACATAAAAGTCAATTGGGAGCCTGCTTTCCAGGACAACGTAGACGTTTTGATTCTGGTGGCGGACGACAACCCGGACAAAGCCTCTCAGCTTGCCGACATTATCGCTCACGAGGTGAGCGTTTTCAGCAGAGTGTTGCTGAATCAGAAAGGGCACGTGCTCTACCGCCAGGTCGCGCATGGCGGCCACGTCGGTATCGAGCATTTTGGCTATGCGGACGGCGTCAGTCAGCCCTTGTACTTCAAGGACGAGATCGATGCCCAGGCGGGCAACACAAACTGGGATGATGGGGAGCCCTTGAATCTTGTGCTGGTAAAGGACCCACACGGACAAGACATCAACAGCTTTGGCAGCTTTTTGGTTTTTCGGAAGTTGGAACAGAATGTCGCGGGTTTCATGAACGCAGAGGAGCACTCGATTCCAGCGATCAAAGACAGCGATGGAATCGTGAACAGGGAGATGGCCGGTGCCATGATGGTCGGCCGCTTTGAAAACGGGAATCCACTGATTACTTCGGCCGGCTTTACAGGGGATGTCCGGTACGAGTCCCATATCACGAACGATTTCGACTACAGCAACGACCCTCCGCCACCTCCCAGTTCTCAGACGGCCTATAGCTCTAAGTGCCCGTTCTTTGCCCATGCACGGATTACCAACCCCCGTGCGGACATCAAGGTGGTTCCACCCGCGTTTGTTCATTCCGTGCGGTTGACCCGACGGGCCATGCCGTACCAGGATGTGAACCGCTTTGGCCAAGGGAAGGAAAACGTCCTATCGGTGACGGACGAAGAACTGAATGAAAATCGGCCGGAGAGCGGTGTCGGCTTGCTATTCATGAGCTATCAGGCCCACATAGGCAAGCAATTCGAGTTTATACAAAACAACTGGGCTAACCATGGCCATATCGCAGGCCGCAATATCGGCCCGGATGGTGTGATTGGGCAAAAGTCGAAGCTGCCGGGCGGACTGCCGTTTAAGCCGGAGCAACCCGATCTTCAACCCCGCAGATTGCCAGAACAGTGGGGGCAGGCTGTCAACCCAGCAGCGCCCGAAATCACGTTTGGGGGATTCATCAAGAACAAAGGGGCGGAGTATTTTTTCACGCCCTCGATCAGTTTCCTGAGACTGCTTACTGTGAGCTGACAGTAAAAACTGGAAGACACGGAAACAACACAGCAACGATTGGATCGGTCGAAGAAATGTCGGAACCAAAATACTACAACGACAAAAAGAGCAAGCCCTTCGCTCACATGTTCTTCTTTCAGTTGAGCGATACATCAAGTGAGCTGGTAGACCGCTTCGTGGAGCTCTGCCGAAAGTATCTCGGGGGCCATCCTGGCCAAAGGCACTTTTCGATAGGCATCCGGGCTTTGGAAATTAACCGGGATGTCAGCGGGAAGAACTTCGAAGTCTCCGTGCACATGATCTTCGACAATATTGAAGCGTTTAACGACTATTCAGCTTCGGCGACTCACGAAGAGTTCATCACAGAGTCGGCCGGGATGAGCCCCGAAAGAATTGTCTACGATTCCTATTTGACTCTCGAGATCTTACGAGATGGGAATAAGTGAGCGCGCGCCGCGGATGCGGGCTGCCAGTGCGAAATACCCGAGGTTGCAAGGTCGATTTGCATGACAAACGCACAAGTGAACCACACACGACGAGATTTGATCGCAAGGATTACCGGCCTTGTGCTGGGAGCCGGCGATCCAGGCTTTTCCGACAGCCTGTCCATAGACAATGGACGTGTCAGCTTACGATCGTTCCTCGTAGTAAAGCCGGCCAATACCGAGGATGTATCGAAAGTCG
>JBAUUG010000492.1:0-8990 GCA_049582585.1 Bryobacteraceae bacterium
GTGATCTCGAAGCTCCCCAAGATGTATCAGCAGATGCTCGGAAGGCGGTTTGAAGGCGGCGTGGATTTGTCGACAGGCCAGTGGCAGAAAATTGCGCTGGGGCGCGCGTACATGCGCGACGCGCAGATTCTGATTTTAGACGAGCCGACCGCCAGCCTGGACGCCAGGGCGGAGTTCGAAGTTTATCAGCGATTCGTGGATTTGACCTCCGGAAAAATGGCGGTTCTGATTTCGCACAGATTCTCGACGGTTCGAATGGCCGATCGCATCCTGGTGCTGGAGCAGGGGCGCGTGGTCGAGCAGGGATCGCATCATCAACTGGTGGCGCTGGGCGGCAAATACGCGGAGTTGTTCGAATTGCAAGCCGCCGGATACCGCTAGTATTGAGCTATGATACGAAGCGAGGTAAGATCGATGCTGTTTCAGGAGGTCAACACGATATGACACGGAACACCTTCCTCACTTTGGTTTTCGCAACAGCCGTAACCGCAGTGCCCGCGTTTTCGGGTACTCCGGCGATTGGCGTCGCCAGCGCCGTTGCAGATTTTTCAGTGGATAATGCAGTGGTGACGGGCAACGCCAACATCTTCGAGGGGACAGAGGTTCGGACGACCGTCGCGCCTACCGACCTCCGTCTGGAGAATGGCGCCGCTGTGCGCCTGGCGACAAGGTCGGCCGGAATCGTATACAACGATCGCCTCATATTGCAGCAAGGTGCTGTAAGAATAACGAATTTCGACAGCTATCCGGTGAACGCGAGCCAACTTCACATTCAGGCAGATAGTCCGAACACCGAAGCTGTGGTGCGGATGGCCGGCAAGATGATTGAGATCGCATCTCTTGGCGGAACAGTGAGCGTGACCGATGGAGGCGCGATGCTGACGCGGGTGGCTGCCGGCACAAAGATGGCTTTCCAGAACAGCGGACAGACTGGCGCCGCGCCGGGGCAACCCCCTTCACAAACTGGCGCCGCACCCGCTCCTGAAAAGGGGCCTCTCTCCGATAAGAAGACTTTTTACTGGTCTGCGGGAATTTGCGCGGTAGGAGCGGCTGTCGTAGGAGGCATCGCCGCATCGCAAGGCAAGAACCCATTCGGCAAGTAAAACCCACGGGCGTCCTAGAAGTTTGAGAAACCACGTCGCTCGACCATTCGGGTTGATTGCGCTGAGCGCAGTTTCAGCCTTTTCTCTATTTGCGCAGCCGCAAACGGGCACGAGCCATTTGCCGCTGATGCCATGGCCGGCCAGTGTTTCGGAGCAGCCGGGATCGATCGCGCCCGGATCGGTACCGATCGATAGCGGCTTCTCGATTTTCATCACGGGTAGCGGCGCGAACGATCCGCGCGTGAAAGAAGCCGTTCAGCGAACGTTCGTCAGATTGGCTCGGCAAACCGGCATCCCGATTCAGCCTCACCTGGCGAGGGCAAATGAAAGCGCGACGCTGAACATTGTTGTCGAACAGCGCGATCACCGTCCGCCTCAGCGATTGGGAGACGATGAGCGGTACTCGCTCGAAGTGTCGGGCGCAAGCATCAGGCTTTCAGCGGACGCTCCGCTGGGCGTGCTGCGGGGGCTGGAGACGTTTCTGCAACTGGTTCAGCAGAACACGCAGGCATCTCCGGGCTTCTCGGCGCCGGGCGTGGTCATAAAAGATCAGCCTCGGTTTGAGTGGCGCGGACTGTCGCTCGACGTGTCGCGGCACTTCATTCCAATCGACGGCGTGAAGAGAACGCTCGACGGCCTGGAAGCCGTAAAGCTGAACGTGTTGCACTGGCATCTTTCGGATGATCAAGGGTTTCGAATCGAGAGCAAAAAGTATCCCCGGCTGCAGCAGTATGGGTCAGATGGCTTGTATTACACGCAAGCCGAGGTTCGAGATGTGATCGCATACGCGGCGCAGCGCGGAATCCGGATTGTGCCGGAGTTCGACATGCCCGGTCACTCGACCAGCTGGCTACCTGGATACCCGAAGCTAGGGAGCCGCGCAGGATCTTATGAGATAGCGCATGGATATGGCGTTCTTTACGACTTAATGGATCCGACGAAGGAATCGACGTACCGATTCCTGGATGGCTTCGTGGGTGAGATGGCGAAGCTGTTTCCCGATGAATACTTTCACATCGGGGGCGACGAAGTTAATCCGAAAGAATGGAACGACGATCCGCGGATTCGGGCGTTCATGCGAAAGCATCATCTTGCGGATGCGCGCGCTCTGCAGGCTTACTTCAATCAGCGTCTCTTGAAGATTGTGATGAAGCATGGGAAGCACATGGAAGGCTGGGACGAGATACTGCATCCCGATCTGCCGAAGAGCATCGTGATCCAATCGTGGCGCGGACAGGAATCGCTATGGCAGGCTGCGCGCGAGGGATATCAAGGCATTCTTTCGGCGGGCTACTATCTAGACCTGATGCAGCCGGCGTCGCAGCACTATGCGATTGATCCGATGAAGCTGCCGCCGGAGACGCTAAAACGCCTTCAGGAGCACGGCCGGGAAGTTCCTGCGGAGCTCACGCCTGAGCAGAAGAAACTGATTTTGGGCGGTGAAGCTGCGATGTGGGAGGAAATTGCTACGGCCGAGAATCTGGACGCGAAGCTGTGGCCGCGTCTGGCCGCCATTGCCGAGCGATTCTGGTCGCCTGAATCCGTGACGGATGTTGCGTTTATGTACCGGCGTCTGGAAATCACGAATCGCTGGCTGGAATGGCTCGGATTGACGCAACGGTCGAATCTCGAGTTGATGCGGCAGCGGCTGGCCGGCGAGATGCCCTATCAACCACTGGATGTGTTTGCGTCGGCGCTGGAACCGGTGAAGGGTTACGAGCGGCACGCAGAGAAGTACACAAATGTCAGCCCGATGAACCGATTGGTTGATTCGATTGCACCCGAGAGTGATGCGGCACGGGAGTTTCGAAATGACGTGGATGAATACCTGGCCGCGCTGAAGGAGCAGCGCAACGGCGAAGCTTTGAAGAGGCAGCTTACAGCTTGGTCGGAGAATGCGGCGGCTGTGCGTCCCATTTTGCAGAACAACTCTCTTCTGAAGGACGATCTCGCGGTTGCGGATGCGCTTGCGGCTCTGTGCAGGGCGGGACAGGAGGCCCTGTCTTATCTGGATTCGGGGAACGCGCCGGGCTCGGATTGGAAGCAGCGAAGTTCGGCTGCGATAGAGGACGCATCAAAGCGGCATGGTGACATTCTGATTCCGATAGGGGCGGGAGTGGAGAAGCTGGTCGAGGCTGCGCCGGGTTCAATGGCGCAATAGATCGTCGGACACCTCGCACTGCCTTCCGATCTTCCCGTTCGGATGGATTGCGTCTCGCCGCGTGCCCCCTGGCGTCGCGGAGCCGTGCCGACAGCGCATTGGCAACTCAGTCTCCACCGTCTTCACTTCGGCCCACATTCGCTCCTCGGGCCAAAGGGCCAGGCATAGGGAAGGACTGGGCGAACTGCCGCGAAATCCCGCTATAATTAACCCAATGGCGAAAGAATACGTCGAACAGCGCAACGGAGGCTACTACGTGGCTGGCACTCGCATATCTCTCGATTCCATCGTCCAGTGCTTCAACGAAGGCCTCTCCCCTGAAGCGATCCTTGGAGAATTCGAGACTCTGACTCTCGCCCAAGTCTTCGGTGCAATCACGTTCTACCTCGAAAACCAACCTGCAATTGATGCTTATCGGATGCGTCAAAAGCAGCGCTTCGAAGCTACGCGACGGGTTGCGGCGCCCCTGCCGGAGAACCTGCGCCAGCGCCTCGCTGTCGCGCGCGAACAGCTCCATTCCGAACGCTCGGAATAGGTGAAGCCGAGATTCCAGGTATTTATCTACTTCAAGGAGCCGGAGGGAAAGGAGAGAGGGCGCTTGCAGTTCGGAGGGACATTGACCGGGCCTTTTCTCAGCCTGTGGCCGCCTCCGATGATCGCTCGGAGTACGCAGCGACCCAGTTCGTTGCGGACCTTTTCCGGCAACAGCGCGTCTCAGGAGCTTAGGAGACGGTTGATCCTTTGAACAACTCTGTTCAGGCAGCCTTCGACTTCGTGTTGCCATACCCGAACGACTGTCCACCCAAGGTTCCTGAGTGAACGGGCGACCTCTCTATCCCGCTGTTGATTCCTTGCGATCTTAGCAGCCCAGAAGTCAGTGTTCGTTTTCGGCATACTGCCATGCAGACGGCAGCCGTGCCAGAAGCATCCGTCAACGAATATTGCCAAGCGGAATCTGCGCAGTACAATATCCGGCCTTCCCGGAAGATCTCGTCCACTGTTCAACCGATACCGGTAGCCGGCTTGATGGAGCGCCGACCGCAACACAAGCTCCGGAGCTGTACCTGAGCGCCTGACGCGCGCCATCAGCAGGCTTCGTTTTCGCGAATCGGATCCCGAATCCTTCACGGTCAGGGCTGTGTTTAAACTCACTCGAGCTTCTGGAGGATCCTGTCGATTTTGTCGGCCTTCGCCGATTGCCGGAGAAAATCCCCGTACGCTTCGCTGGCTCCCTGGATGAGAGCCTCGTAATGGATGACTCTCCCGCCAATCGCGTTAAGTGTTTTTTCGATCATTTCGTGACCACCGGGATCAGCCTCTTCAAACAGCGGAGTGCCAATGACGAAGACGATTGAGATGTGGGGATGGGGGATGCCTTGTGCCGCGAGGCATTTGATTAGCGCGGTTCTGTACTTGTTTCCTTGTCGTCCCAACTCGTGAACGCTTAGCTTGCGCTTTGCCCTTTTCAGCTCGATAACTATGTGCTCCCCGGCGTTGGTTCGATACCTGATATCAACTCTTCCCTTACTTTCCTTGTCATTCAGATCGGGACGAAACGCCGCATAATCATTTTTCAGGATTTTCTCGATTCTGTCGCTTCCAGCGGCTCTTTCCCATCCCGGGTCAAGGAGCCACAAGTTTGTGAAAAGATGCTTCTGAAGTACTTTTTCCTTTTCGTTCTGGTCGACAAGGTTCTCGAAATCCTTAATGACGTCAAGCCGGACTTTGACGATCTCCCGGTATAAAGAGCCTTCTAGCAGCGAAAGATCCGAAAGAAGCGGCAGCAAAAGCGCCGCCGTCAGTTGTGGGCCTTGAGAGAGGATCGCACTCTCCTCGCGGAGTCGCAGCCGTTCGAACGCGAGCATTCCTGAGCGATAGAGCTGCTTCCGTTCTTCGTCGCGTTCAACTTCTACTCCGCGAATTAGGCCCAACAGCGCGCGTGCATTTTTCTGCTGCGATTCTGGCAAGCTCTCAACCCACTCCGCGAGCACGGGAATCTCAGCTAATGCCTGCTTGCCACGCGCCTCATTCCTGAGTGCGGTCCAACCGTCTTGAATTGAAACTAGAGTGCGCTGCAAAAACTTAGTAAGCGCGAGGTATCTCTCGTCGTCTTCTATAAGCCGCTGTCGGTCACTCGTTGCGATATCATCTTCACCCTTGACGTCGAGGAAATCGGCCTCTACTTGACCCGTGAGATAACTCACGAGAATGCGGTTGAAGCCTAACTTGTCTAGGATATTCTCCTGGATGAGGCGACCGCGCGCAAACACCACGATCCCGTTTAACGAGCCCGCCTCGTCATGCTTCAGTTTCTTGGGTTCCTCGGCAGCGCCAAGCCAGCCCTTGACAGTCCAATCTGGGTGATTGTCCGGCTCGACCTGGTCTGACACCGTAAATCGGTGCGATACATTCGGGCAGTCCGAGCCCTTTAGTCTTTTTTCCCCAAACTCCCAAAGAAACTCTAGCGCGCGGAGGTCTTCTCTGTCTTCGGGTCCGACCAGCTTCTCGTTGATTTGGACCGAGAAGGCGTCCCCGTTTTCGCCGACCGCACCTATAATCGAAAATCGGCGTGAGATCCTCTTGCGAAGGGCTGAGACAGTGGTGGCTGTCCGCTTTTTTTTCAAATCCCGTAAGATGATCCGTGTGCCCTTGGGCGCGCCCCGGAAATTGATCGGACGCGGATAGTATGTCTCTCGCTCCTTAATCGCCTCTCTAATTTTGCTAGTCTGCATCCTGAAAGCGTGCTCTTCTGCGCTCGAACGCGTGTGCACCTCGATTTCCTCGGCGATCGAAAACAGAGCAAGCTTACCTATGCCCTTGCGTCCCATGAATCGCCGTCCAGCGTCGGAAACCTCCCCTTCGTTGGCTCGTTTGTCGTATCCAGCCGTGAGAAAGCGGTCATTGACTTGGGTGAGGTTCATGCCGATGCCATCGTCTTGTATGACGATTTGATCATTGGACGTTTCTATTTGCACCGATTGCGCGGCAGCGTCCCAAGCGTTGGCTACAGCTTCAGAAAGCACAGCGGCTGCGTTGCTGTAGAGGTTTATTCCAAGATGATCAAGCACCCGGAGATCAAGGGTAAAGCGGTAGGGCTTGTCGGGCGAGGGCTGCGCCCCGCCTAATACAGAGTCATCGGGTGCGTTTTTCATTCGAATTGCGATGGGCCGCGGCGCGCACGATCTCTTTGCCGATGAAGAAGGCTAGTCGTGGAGGGACCGCATTCCCAATTAGACGGCCCACGCGTGCCAGAAATAGCTTTTCGCGAGGCCTTACAAAACGGAAGTAACGTGGAAACGTTTGGAGAAGCGCCGCCTCGCGCGGTGTAATTGCCCTATCCTGCTCCGGGTGCCCAAAACGTCCGGTGCCGAAATTGTACGCCTGGGTAGTAATTGTCGGCGCCGGTTCGTCCCAAACCATACGGGAATAGACGCCGCGATAGCTCAGGCCAGTTTTTTTTCTATGGCACGGCGACCGGAGTTCTTCCGGCCAATCCTCCCATGTTCCGCCGGGTCGAGAGGATCGAAGTCGCATGAGGTTTGTATCATTCAGCGCGCGAGCGCAGTGGAGTTTGTCCGTTCGGTCCTTCTCGCCGGAGGCGAGTCTCGGTAGAGATGCTATCGTATCCCTAACTGTTCGGAAATGGTCGCGCGTGAGAGGTCCTTCAGGTACCCGGACAGGGCCGATTCGAGAAGCGATCAGTACAAGTCGCCTTCGATTCTGTGGCACGCCAAATCGGGGGCAGTAAAGTGACTCATAGACGACATGGTAACCTCCGGATTCCAAGGCTCGAACAAACGTCTGGAAAACGCGCTTGGAAGCAACCCCAGGCACATTTTCCATCGTCAATATCTCGGGTTGCAGTTCCTGCGCGAGCCGACTGAACTCTTTCAATAGGCTCCATTCTTCGTCTCTCCAGTTTTCCTTTCCACGGCGGAAAGGGGAAAACGGCCTGCATGGGGCGCACCCAGCCAAAAGGCGAACTGCACCGGAGGGATAGAGCGCGGATAGATCATAGCCCGAGATATCTCTGATGTCCGCCTTAATGAACTGGGCTCCACTATTTGCGGTGAAAGGGAACTCGCATGTCGGATCACAGTCAATACCAGCGAGGATTGAAATGCCGGCTTTTTGTAAGCCGATCGTCAAGCCGCCTGCCCCGCAAAAGAGATCAATCCCGTAAACTTTCGGCTTGCGCATCGCCCAAGTTTATCGTGACAGAGCCGCGGCCGAGTCGTCAATTCGCTAACGTTGTGCTTGGGGTACGGATGCGCCCGCGGACCGCGGGAAGCGCGTGGGAAAAGTCTGCGATAAAACCTCGAATGTAGTGCATCAGCAAGAAACATGGTCCAGCTGGTAATGGATTGGATTTTCGATGTAAGCTTCGCCCGGCCGCTGCTCATTCCTTGTAGAGCTTCTATGTCTATCAACACTGCTACATGCAACCTGAAACCCAGAAAGTGTCCGCCCTACTTGGGGGACTATGGTCAGGATTCCCGATCAATACCGGACTCACGTCAGGAGAGATATTTTATTTTTAGGGGGAGGACGGCAATTTCGAAGAAAAAACGAATCGGAGTTATGGTGCGGAAAAACCCGCGGCTATCTGGAGCTACCGTTGAATGACGCAGCGCTTCAGATTCTCGGAGCGTGGCGCCGCATGCGGCGCACCGTACGTGTTTTACAACTAAGAAACCGGCGATCGGTTTATAGATGTGAAGCTTGGACTGAAGAACGCGGTCAAGCGCGCTAGGCTTGAGGGAATCACCTGGCACACCTTCCGGAACGCGTTTTTGTCCCCTCTCGTGCGGCATGGGGCGGACATCAGCTGCTTGGGCATTGGCGATGCGCTATGCTCATTCGAACGATCAAGGCAAGCGACGGGCGATTGCGAAGCTCAGTAATAGTGACGAAGCGTGACACTCGTTAAAAGCCGCGCTTCGTGAGTGGTGACAGTCTTGAGAAACCGTCCCGAAATCAGGTACTTTGGTAGCGGAGGAATGGCCGAGTGGTTGAAGGCGGCGGTCTTGAAAACCGTTAGTGTCGGAAGGCACTCGGGGGTTCGAATCCCTCTTCCTCCGCCAGAATTAGTGTTGCAAACATTAGGGGTGTTGATCCGGTTTAGAGCCTGTGCTCAGAACGTGCCCGCGGTTTTCAGTACGGCCGAGCGCCATTGTTGGGAATCTCGATTCTGTCGGCTCTGCTGCAGCCCATAGTCGGGCGCGGGCCGAATATATCCCGTCTGGGCCTGAGGCGAACAACATCCCGCCCTTACTTAACCCTCCGCTCTCACTGAACCTTCTCCATCTTCTCCGCGTCAGTTCCCTCTGGCTCGAAATACACCTGCGCCGAGCGATTGGCGCAAGATGCGCTTGCCGTCGACATAGCCATCCGCCCACAGGGGGCACATGGGTGATTGCGGAGTGCAGCGGATGGCCGAGCCACAATGCAGCACGTCCTTGACGGCCTGCCCAGCCTCACCGCCGGATTCGTATGCTTTCTTGACCAGCTCTTCGCCTGCCTCCTGAACAGGCGCAAGCCACTCTTGCTTTTCTACAAACGACAGGATCACATCTCCGCTCATGACCTATAGAGGTATCAGCGGTTCCTTGCTATCCAAATACGTAATCCGTCTCATTTGTGCTTGCCTCGCCCTCAGGCAGTCCGGCTTTTCATTCTGGAGGAAGCCCTTGAGACGCGGCTCTATTTCATGAGCGGATTCAGGT
>JBAUUG010000493.1:0-8966 GCA_049582585.1 Bryobacteraceae bacterium
GTTCCGAAGGAATCGTGAAGGCGATCAAACCGGAGCTGAACAAAATCTTTAAACCTGCCTTTCTGGGGCGCATGGTGATTGTCCCTTATTACCCGATTCGCGATGAGACGCTCAAGAAAATCGTTGAGCTAAAGCTGAGCAGGATCAAGCGGCGGATGTTTGAGAACCATAAGATCCACCTGCAATATGAGCAGGACGTGATCGAGGAAGTGGCTAAGCGATGCACGGAAGTGGAGAGCGGAGCGCGCAACGTCGATAACATTTTGACGAACACGCTGCTGCCCGATATTTCACGGCAGTTGCTGGCCAGCATCGCCGAAGGCCGGAAACTCAGTTCCGTGCACGTCGGCATAGGAGCCGGCGGATCGTTTGAGTATCACTCCTGATCCTGCTGCGATGAAAGTTTTGCGACGACCGTCAGATCTTCTAACGTTGTTACATCCCCGGTCACCGCGTTTGTAGTGACGATCTCGCGCAGCAGCCTCCGCATGATCTTGCCGCTGCGAGTTTTTGGAAGCGCGTCGGTGAACCGTATCTCATCGGGGCGGGCAAACGGGCCGATCTCGTGCCCTACCCACTGCCGCAGTTCTTTGCCCAGCTCATCGTGATTCCAATCGCCCTTCTTCAGAGTGACAAACGCGCACACCGCCTGCCCCGTAATCTCGTGGGGCTTCGCCACTACTGCAGCTTCTGCTACGGCAGGATGATGGACCAGCGCTGATTCCACCTCCATAGTGCTGAGCCGGTGCCCGCTGACGTTCATCACATCGTCAACGCGGCCCAGTATCCAATAATAACCGTCATCGTCGCGGCGGGCCGCGTCTCCGGTGAAGTAAGCGCCGGGAACTCGCGACCAATACTGTTCTTCGAAGCGTTTCGGATCGCCCCAGATGTTGCGCACCATGCCGGGCCAGGGTTGGCGAATGATCAGATAGCCTTCGCGATTGTTTCCCAGAATTTCGCCTTTTGCGTCGACGATGTCGACCACCACTCCCGGCAGAGGCAAAGTTGCGGAGCCGGGTTTGAGAGGCACGGCTCCGGGCATCGCCGAAATCATAATCGCGCCGGTTTCGGTTTGCCACCACGTATCGACAATCGGGCAACGCTCTTTGCCGATCACGCGGTGATACCACTCCCAGGCTGTCGGATTGATGGGCTCGCCCACGGATCCAAGCACGCGCAGGCTTGATAAATCGTGTGCATCGGGCCACTGATCGCCCTGCCGGATAAGCGCGCGAATTGCCGTAGGCGAAGTGTAGAAAATGGAGACGCGATATTTCTCTACGATCTGCCAAAAACGATCGAATTCCGGATAATCCGGCGCGCCTTCATACATCAATGAAGTAGCGCCTGCCGCAAGCGGACCGTAGACGATGTAGCTGTGCCCGGTTACCCAGCCGATATCGGCGGTACACCAGTACACGTCATCTTCCCGCAGATCGAAGACCCATTTCATCGTCACTGCGGCCTGCAACAGATAGCCGGCTGTCGTATGAAGGATGCCCTTGGGCTTGCCTGTTGTCCCGGAAGTATAGAGAACGTAAAGCGGGTGCTCGGAATCGAGTTCTTGAGCCGGCGAGGAATCCGCCGCCTGGCCTTCGTATGGATTGTCCGAAAGCTCCTTATGCAGCTCATCCCACCAGGCGTCCCGCGGCTTCGTCATCGACACGATGCCCGGCGTGCGCTTATACACCACCACCTTTCGGACATTCGGACACTCCACCAGCGCCTCATCAATAGCATCTTTCAACCGTATTTCTTTTCCCCGTCGCCAACCGCCGTTCGCAGTAATCACGAGATCCGCGCCAAGATCCTGAATGCGAGACTTCAAAGCCTCCGCCGAAAACCCGCCGAAGACTACGCTATGCGTGATGCCGATCCGCGCGCAGGCAAGCATCGCGACCGGAAGCTCCGGAATCATGGGCATGTAGATCACAGCGCGATCGCCAGTCTTGTATTTCAGGCGCCTCAACACAGCGGCGAAACGGCAAACCAGACGATGCAGTTCTTCGTACGTGATGATGCGCTGGTCGCCTGGCTCGCCTTCCCAGATCAGCGCAGGCTTGCTCTTGCGCGCGGTGGTGAGGTGCCGATCGACACAGTTGTAGCATGCGTTGATCTTGCCGCCCGTGAACCACTTCGCGAACGGCGTTCTCCATTCGAGAGTCTGCGAGAATGGCCGAAACCAAGTCAGTTCCTTCAGCGCTAAGCCGGCCCAGAATGTTTCGGGATCGCGCTGCGCGGAATCGTAGAGTTCGCGGTAGCTGTCCATCCCTTTTACCTGGGCTCGCGCGATAAAATCTTCGCCGGGAGGGTACGTTTTCGAGTCACTCATGTGAAGTCGTCGTTCCAGCGGCCAGTGTAACGCAGCGCGGCTGGGCAGCCGTCAAACGGACATGCTGGCGAGGCTCTTGATTTTCGCAGGGCTGGTTCTGATTGGCTTGGGCGTGTTCGTCGCAATCGCGAACCGATTGAATTTGCCGTTTGGCCGCCTGCCCGGTGATGTCATTTGGCGCGGCAAGAACTCAACCGTATATTTTCCTTTTGTTACTTGCCTGGTGTTGAGTGTTTTGGCTTCGCTGCTTCTGTGGCTCTTCAGCCGCAGACCATGACAGGGCGGCCGATCAGCGAACCGTGCCGATGCGATCCAAGGGCCAGAAGACGAACACCGCTTTGCCGTAGATGTAATTTCGAGGGACAAATCCCCAGGCCCGGCTGTCGTTAGAAGATACGCGGTGATCGCCCAGGACGAAATACTGGTTCGGAGGAACCACCTGGGGACCGTAGCTTCGATCGTCACGATACTCGCGTGGAATGTAGTTCTCCACCAGCTTCGCGCCATTCACGATGACGTAGCCATCCCTGACCTCGACCGTGTCTCCCGGAAGGCCGATGACCCGCTTGATGTATGACGTGGAATTCGTCGGGTCCTCCGGAAACCAGAAGACCACCGTGTCCCCGCGCTTGATGTTGTCCAGGCCGAACTTATAGCTGAACTGATTGATGAATAAGCGCTCGTGATCGTAGAGGCTCGGCATCATACTGGTCCCCTCCACCTTCACCGGCCGGTACAAAAACAGGATCACCAGAACCGCGATCAGAACGGAAAGCATCAAGTCGCGGAACCACGCAATGGTCGTGATTAACGCGGAGTGCGACCGTTCCGTTACCTGGGGTGCGGGGTTGCCTTGAGACGGCTCGCTCATAATTTCAGGGGCCTACTTATAGAGTAACGGCTGTTCCGTGTCACGCATTACCAGGACGATCTTGCCTACGTGCTCGCCGCTCTCCATGCGGGCGTGAGCGAGCCGCGCATCCGCCAGAGGAAACGTTCCATCGATAATCGGTCGAATGGGATTCTTGGCCGGCAGCATCGGCCAGACATCCCGAAGCAAGCGGCGCGCGACTTCACCTTTCTCTTCCGCCGCTCGGGCGCGCATAGTCGACCCCAGCACTCTTGCACGTTTCATCATCAGTTTGCCGATGTCGAGTTCGCCAGTGCGGCCGCCCTGTGTAGCCACGATTGAAATTCGCCCTTCCACCGCTAGCGAATCCACGTTTCTCTCCAAGTAAGAGCCGCCCACCATATCAAGAACGATATCGACGCCCCGTCCTTGCGTGATCCGCTTCACTTCGGCGGGGAAGTCCGAATTTCTGTAATTGATGGCGTGCTCAGCTCCAAAAGCTAGACAAGCCTGGCACTTTTCCGGAGTGCCTGCCGTCGCGATCGGCACGGCGCCCCAGGCACGGCTGAGCATAATGGCCATGCTTCCGATGCCGCTTGCGCCGCCATGAATTAAGACGGTTTCGCCGGATTTTAGTCCCGCGCGGGTGATGAGATTGTCATAGACCGTGAATACATTTTCGGGAAGCGTTGCGGCTTCAATGCCGCTCCAATTCTGCGGGATCGGCAAGATTTGGAGAGCCGGGACGGCGCAAAACTCGGCGTACCCTCCTCCGGTCAGAATCGCGCAGACCCGATCGCCCGCTTTCCAGTTACTCACGGCCGTTCCAATCGAATCGATAGTTCCGGCGACATCGAGACCGGGAATGTCCGATGCGCCCTCGGGCGGCGGATATTTGCCTTGCCGCTGCATGACGTCGGCGCGCGCCACTCCGGCCGCTTCGACGCGAATCTCTACTTCGCCATCCTTCGGAGAAGGGTTCGGACAGTCGACCGGCCTCAAAACATCGGGAGGGCCGAAGGAAGAGATTTCAATTGCGATCATTTAGCTAAGCGCCAGCCACGCGCCTATGGTCATTTCGACAACTGAAAAATTGCGTATCAGGCGCGGATTCTCGGCGAAGTAGTCCAAAATATCATCGATCAATGGCGAGCCAAACTGGAAGCTTCGAGAGTACTGAGCGGGCCGGGCAAACGCTCTAATTCCGTCGGCGAGCAATAACAGGCCAACGGCTCGCCGAAAAAACTTAGGTTTCATGCTTCTCCTTCGACTCACATCTTATTCTTCTCAAAATAAATTATTCTTCTTTAACAAAACAGCTTTTTGCTTTTAACCGGCGCTGATGGTTTTCCGCTAGCCGCCTAATTCGTGCTAAGATTCTGCTGGTCATTCATTGGCCTGGATTTTAGTCCTAAAAAGGAAAAAGTATGAACCTCAATATTTCAAAAAGCTATCTCGTCTCCTTCTGCACAGCCGCGCTGCTCATGTCCGCAGCCACAGCTCAGCTCGGATCTGCACAGACGCGGTCGAGCGTCACCACTCTGTTTGACGCAAACTATAACGCCGTCCGGACAGACTACATCAGCACCGATCTGCACGTGCATGAGATGTTTCTGTCCGGCGCTACATGGAGCGATGCGGATCTCACCGGACTTGCCGGAGGAGTCGCCGTAAGCAGCGGCACCGGCCTAGCCAGCACTCTTGACCCCGTTTATAACGCGGTGAGGGATTACTATGTTGGCACCGACCAGCATGTGCATGAGTTGTTCTTGAATAACGGCTTCTGGAGCGATGGAGACATCACCACGATTACCGGAACCAGCAGTCTCGCCACGGCCGGGGCGCTCGCAAGCGTTTTCGACCCTACTTTTCAGGCTGTCCGAACGGACTACGTCAGCACCACCGATATGCACGTGCATGAGATGTTTCTATCCGGCTCCACATGGAGCGATGCGGATCTCACGGTCCTTGCGGGAGCGAGCGGCGCAGTCGCGGTATCCGCGGGCAGCGGGCTCGTCAGCATTATTGATGCCGGCGGCAGGGCGAGAAATTACTATATCGGTAGCGACACGCACGTGCATCAATTGTTCTTAATCAACAGCTTTTGGAGCGACCAAGACCTTACCATGGTTACAGGCGGTCCCGACGCCGCTGCCAACAGTGCGCTCGCCCGGATCATCGATCCCAACTATTTTGGCGCTGTAGCCGCTCGGCTGTACTACATCAGCACGGATCAGCACGTGCATGAAATGTTCCTACAAAGCAGCACGTGGAGTGATACCGATCTGACGGCTCTGACGGGCGCCACAGAGGCCGCCGCGGTCGAGAGCTCGCTCGCCAGTCTTTACGATTACAAATACATGGCGGTCCGAACAGACTATCTCGGTACCGATCTACACGTGCATGAATTGTACTTGTACGGCGCGACGTGGAGTGATGCGGATCTGACCGGGATCGGCGGAGGAGTAGCCGCAACCGCTGGTAGCGGGCTGGCCAGCACTCTTGACCCCGTTTACAACGGGGCGGTCAGAGATTACTATATCGGCACCGATCTAAACGTGCATGAATTGTTCCTGGATAACGGCGTATGGAGCGACGGCGACATCACCGGAATCACCGGCGGTCCGACTACGGCTGCCGTTAAGTCCTCCGGGACTGACGTTAAGTAAGTCGGAGTTCTCTCCACAGGTTTGAGGGTGAAGCGCTGCTTCGCCCTCAGCCGAATAGTAAAAGGCCGCCGCTCTCTTACGGTCACGGTTCTGAAAGGCCATGCAGAACCCCGCGCGCCCAGCAAGCGCCCTCTACGCATAAAGAAATCGCTCGGACAGCTTTCCCGCCAACGCTCACCCCTTTCCTTTCGTCTAAACGAATCATGAGCCTGGCAATGAGCCCTATGGATGGGTCTCGAAGATGAACCCGCGCGAGCTGCTCGAAAATACCTGGCAGGATTTCCGTCATGGCGGGCGCCTTCTCCAGTTGAACAAAGGGTTTTTCATTGTGGCCGCGTTATCACTCGCGCTAGGAATCGGCGCCAATACGGCTATATTTCAGCTGCTGAACGCGGTGCGCCTCCGCATGCTGCCGGTCCAGCGCCCTCAAGAGCTTGCTGAATTGCAAATCGCCAAAAATGAGCACTGCTGCTCGGGTAATTTCTCCGACCGGCGCGCCAACTTCACATATCCGCAGTGGGATCAGATTCGCAACCGCCAACAAGCGTTCTCGAGCCTCTTTGCCTGGGGCGACACCCGTTTCAACCTGTCTCAGAGCGGCGAGGCCCGTTTTGCTGAAGGCTTGTGGGTGAGCGGCGATTTCTTCAAGACTTTAGGCGTGCGGCCATTGCTCGGCCGGTTGATTGCAAAGGAAGACGACCGCGCCGGCTGCGGTTCGCCCGGCGTAGTGATCAGTTATGCTTTTTGGCAGCGCCAATTTGGCGGCGACTTGGAAGTGATCGGCACGAAACTTTCACTCGACGGCCATCGAGTCGATATTGCGGGAGTGACACCGGCGAACTTCTTTGGAGTGGAAGTGGGACGCAATTTCGATGTGGCCGTTCCGATTTGCGCGGAACCTTTGATCAACGGAGAGGACAGTCATCTTGCAAAACGGCATCATTGGTGGCTGGCAATTATCGGGCGGCTCAACCCCGGCTGGACGGTCACTCGCGCCGCCGCTCAGGTCAAGGCAATCTCTCCGGCCGTGTTCGAGAGCACAGTACCGCCCAATTACCGGCCAGACCAGGCGAAATATTACGCAGGCTACAAACTGACTGCGGTACCCGCCGGCTCCGGTGTTTCTTCTTTGCGCAAAACGTACGAAGAGCCTCTTCTGCTGTTGTTGGGAATCGCCGGCGTGGTTCTACTGATCGCCTGTTCGAATCTAGCGAATCTGATGCTCGCTCGAGCGAGTACTCGCGAGCGCGAGATGGCGGTTCGCTTGGCTATCGGAGCGAATCGCAGCCGCCTCATCCGGCAGTTGCTCGCGGAAAGTCTGCTACTGACGGCTATTGGAACCGCGGCGGGTGCTTTTCTCGCCCACTTCTTGAGCCGTTACTTAGTTTCCTTCCTGACTACCGGCAATAACCCGTTATTCGTCGAGCTTTTCCCGGATTGGCGCGTTCTTGGCTTCACTGCTTCGGTAGCGATTCTGACCTGTATCCTTTTCGGTCTGACCCCCGCTTTGCGGGCCACTCGTACCGCTCCCGCTTCAGCTATGAAGGCTACTGCGCGCGCTGTCACGGCCGATCGTCAGCGCTTCGGTCTGGGGCGAGCGCTGGTGATCAGCCAGATAGCGATGTCTTTCGTGCTTCTATTTGGCGCTCTGCTGTTCGTACGCAGCTTGCGGAATTTGTCGACGCTCGATGCGGGCTTTCGAGAAGACGGTTTGCTCATTACCGCCATCGATATCTCCAGCCTTAATTTCCCCGTCGCGCGGCGGCCTGTGCTTTACCGGAATCTTCTCGACGGCGTGCGAAGGACCCCTGGCGTCGAGCAGGCGGCGAGCGTCGCGATTGTGCAGGTCAGCGGCAACGGCTGGAATGACAGTATCGAGATTCTTGGTCAGCGGACAGAGAAACGCCTCATACCGTGGTTCGATAGCGTGAGCGCGGGCTACTTCCGCACCATGGGTACGCCGCTTCTCGCTGGCCGCGATTTTGATCGGCGCGATGTGCTCTCCTCCCCAGAGGTCGCGATCGTCAACGAACAGTTCTGTAAGAAATTTCTCGGTGGCGCGAATCCACTCGGCAGGCAGTTCCGCATTCTCGCCGGCCCAGGCGAACCTCAACACATTTATCAAATCGTGGGCCTGGTGAAGAACTCTAAATATCAGAGCCTACGAGACGATTTTCAGCCAGTTGTTTTCGTTGCCGCGACTCAGAACAACGAACCTGGACTCGGGACCAACCTCATCGTGCGGTCACGAGCGCCCCTCGGTGCTTTGATGTCGGCCGTCAAGAAAACAGTGCTGCACGAGAACCGCGGCATCTCGCTTCAGTTTCAGGTCTTCAAGACCCAGATTCGTGAATCGCTTCTTCGAGAGCGGCTCATGGCTACTCTCTCCGGCTTCTTCGGAGCACTCGCCGCGCTGCTGGCTACCGTCGGCCTATATGGAGTGGTTTCTTATATGGTGGCTCGCCGTCGCAATGAAATAGGTATCCGTATGGCGCTCGGGGCGAATCGCACGAACATCCTGAAGCTGGTCATGCGAGAAGCAGGGCTGCTGCTGGCGGCCGGTCTGGTTGCGGGCACCGCTCTAGCCACCGCAATTGCGCGAACTGCAAGCTCGTTGCTGTACGGGTTGAAGCCAACCGATCCCGCAAGCATTGCGTTTGGCGTCGTGCTCTTAGGATTAATCGCGTTAGCAGCCAGCTTCCTTCCTGCGCTCCGCGCCTCCAGGGTGGAACCCATGGCGGCGCTGCGAGAAGAGTGATTGACCTACCTGATTGACCTACCAGTCGAGCCAACCCGCGCGAAACGGTTTGCCCTCAGGTTACGTTACCTATGTTAAGATCTTGCCAGTTGCTCAGGCTGGTCGAATACGACGGTTAGAAAGGAATCATTCTTGCGCCTCAAAAACCGGGGGAGTTATTTTTTCTCCTTCTCCGCGGTCGCCCTGTTTGTATTTGCCGCCATCGCTCCCTCTCTCTCTGCTCAGACCTCATCAAACCTCGCCAGCGTTTTCGATCGCGGTTATGCAGCTGTTCGGACCGACTACATCAGCAACGCTCAACACGTGCATGAGCTGTTTTTGTCCGACGGCGTATGGAGGGACGCAGATCTCACC
>JBAUUG010000494.1:0-2420 GCA_049582585.1 Bryobacteraceae bacterium
GGTCGCTGCAGCGTCAGAAGAGCCGGACTGGAGATATCTTCTCCTTCGAATACGAGCCCGCGTGGTTGCACAGGCCTGAAGCATTCTCGTTTGACCCGGATCTCGCATTGGCCAGTGGACCTCAATATCCTGGAGCCGGCCGACCGAACTTCGGTATCTTCCTCGATTCGTCTCCGGATCGATGGGGTCGGGTGCTCATGCAGAGGCGGGAGAACATCCGCGCGCGCCACGAGGGACGCAGGGCACGGTCACTAATGGAATGGGACTTTCTGCTTGGCGTGCATGACGAGACCCGATTAGGCGCGCTGCGTTTTCGAGATCCAAATTCCGGGCGATTCATTGACAGCGATGACGAGTTCGCTGCGCAATCGTGGATTCTTTATCGGAGAGCAGGGCGTCTCGCTATCGCCTGCGTACGACATCAATCCTTCCAGCGAGGGCACCGAACTCTCGCTTGCGATTAACGAAGTTGAGACGATTTGTGACGTCTCAGTCGCTCTGGAAGCTCACGCCGACTACGGCCTGTCGAAAGCTGAAGCGGACGAGATCGTTGAGACGGTCAGTGCGGCAGTTGCATCGTGGAGAAGCGAAGCGGCGCTGTGGGGTATTCCGAAAACCGAACAAGAGTTCATGGCAGCGGCGTTCGAGCGGATAGCATGACGTCAAATAGCCGCCCCTATAAGATAGGAGAGCCATGGCTATCGACCCACGCGCGGGCAAACCCGCCGAGCCTTCGCAGCTCGTCAATGTTCCTCGTTTAATCACGAGCTATTACACGCTGAAACCCGATCCGGAGGAAAAGACGCAGCGGGTGGCGTTTGGAACTTCGGGGCATCGGGGCTCCTCGTTCAGCGCCGGGTTCAACGAGAACCATATCCTCGCGATTACCCAGGCAATCTGCCGGTATCGCGACCGCCAAGGAACGACGGGCCCCTTGTTCCTGGCGATGGATACCCACGCTCTTTCTGAGCCCGCTTTCGCCACGGCGCTCGAGGTTCTGGCGGCGAACGATGTCGAAGTCATGATCGATCAGGACGGCGGATATACGCCGACGCCCTCGCTCTCGCACGCCATTCTGGTTTACAATCGCGGCCGCAAAGAAGGTCTCGCGGACGGAATCGTCATCACTCCATCCCACAATCCGCCTGAAGACGGAGGTTTCAAATACAACCCTCCCTCGGGCGGTCCGGCGGACACCAGCGCGACCAAGTGGATTGAGAATCACGCCAACGATCTGCTCGCCGCCGACTTGAAGGATATTCTGCGTGTCCCGTATAAGACCGCCGTGAAGGCCGCGACGACGCATCGCTATGACTATGTTTCCGGCTATGTCGACGATTTATGGCGCGTGGTGGATCTCGAAGCAATCAAGGCGGCGGGGCTGAAGTTAGGCGTTGATCCTCTGGGAGGAGCAGGGGTCGAATATTGGCCGCGCATTGCCGAACGCTACGGACTGATGCTCACCGTCGTCAACACGGCCGTCGATCAGACCTTCCGATTCATGACCGTCGATTGGGATGGCAAGATTCGCATGGATTGCTCGTCGCCGTATGCCATGGCCAGCCTGATCGCCTTAAAAGACCGCTTCGATGTGGCATTTGCGTGCGATACAGATCATGACCGGCATGGCATTGTCACGCCCAGCGCAGGCCTTCTAAACCCGAACCATTATCTGGCTGCCGCAATTGATTATCTGTTCCAAAATCGGACTCATTGGAGGCGTGAAGCGGGAGTGGGCAAGACGGTGGTTAGCAGCAGCATGATTGATCGAGTGGCTGCCGATTTAGCGAGGCCATTGGTCGAAGTGCCGGTCGGGTTTAAGTGGTTCGTGGATGGTTTGCTCGACGGCTCGCTAGGTTTTGGCGGCGAGGAAAGCGCCGGCGCTTCTTTTCTCCAACTCGACGGGGGCGCTTGGAGCACGGACAAAGATGGCTTGATCATGGGCTTGCTTTCGGCCGAAATCACGGCGAAAACAGGCGATGATCCCGGTGAGCGTTATCGCAAGCTGACGGAGAAATTCGGCAATCCGGTATACGAGCGAATCGATGCGCCTGCCTCTCCGGATGAGAAGGCCATCTTGCTCAAGCTGTCGCCGTTGCAATTCGCCGCCGAGGAATTGGCCGGTGAAAAGATCGAACAAATGCTGACCACGGCGCCCGCAAACGGCGCGGCCATCGGCGGGTTGAAAGTCGTCACTCAGAATGGCTGGTTCGCGGCCAGGCCGTCGGGCACGGAGAATGTATATAAAATTTATGCCGAGAGCTTTCTGGGCAAAGAGCACCTGCGCCGCATCCAGCAAGAAGCGCAAGCGCTGATCTCCGGCACTTTCAAAGTAGCCTCGGCAATTAAAGCTCCCTAACGCCGGTTATAGAATCAAAGCGGGAGAGACCACAATTTCATGGCGAGCGCAGGGGCAGGTC
>JBAUUG010000495.1:0-9539 GCA_049582585.1 Bryobacteraceae bacterium
GGCCAGAAGTTTATGCTCAGTCATTTGAACCAGCGCCGTCGCCGCGGCTCTTCGGGGAAAGACGGCAGATATCCAGGGATGGCGCCTGGCTTACACGCTGGCGTCCAGATGGCCGCGAGCTTTTCTATGTAAGTGCGGACAATTGGCTGCATGCGATACGAGTCGAAGCGCCGCTGCAGAACTGAAGGCGCAGTACCCAATAACGATTGACCCCAATCCTCTTGTCCGTAGAGTCGCGGTTGCGGAGATTGAACGCTAGCGCGTTTCTCGCCCAGGTGGTTTTGCCGGAGCGGTAAGGCGATTTGTGTTATGTCATCACCCCAGCACTTGCCTGCTCTGCAGACACAACGGAATATCCTGCCCGACTGAAGTTCAGCCGCATGAACCCACTCATCCAAGATCGTCTTGACCCATTCGGGCATTGGAACCGTTCGAATGTGCCCGCCCTTGCCGACGAGATCAACTATTGCCCAATGTTCTTCCCGCTGCTGAAGATGTTTGAAATCTAAATCTGCCAACTCGCGACGGTGGAGGCCGCAACCAAGCAAAGTTGCAACAATTGCTCGGTCTCGTTTGCCCTTCAAGGTCTGCGGATCAGGACTCTGCCAGAAGCGGCGTGCTTCCTCTGCGGTCAGCCAATTGCCGAGCCTTACGCCCAACTTCTTCGGACCTTTGACTCGTCGAATGCTTGCTGCCAACTCTGGGCTGAGCAAACCGGCATCTGCAGCTTCGTACGCTAACCGGCGAACGGCTGCAAGTCGGCCATTGATGGTGGACGAAGCGCGTCTTACATCAAAGTGGCGGAACGTTGCTCTGCCTTTGTGACCAACCCGTCGTTATCCGTCTACTCTCCGGATTGCCGATTATGCGCTCGCCAAGACTGTGAGCAGTAGCGTTCGTACTCTCGCCGCGCCAAGGTCGGCGTGCGCAGTTGTAGTCTGAGAGACGCCGCGCAGGCCCTCCCAAGTGATACACTCCCAAGATAACGGAGATCGCCGTATGTCCGATGATCAGTCTCGGGATCCTCAGCACCACAAGGACGAGCACCAGGTGCTTCCCTCCAATCCGGTCTTGCGTACGAAGGCACTCAAACACGCTTACCTAGTTGACGTTCGGCGCAACAGCGCAGGGCCCAGGGCGGAGAAACAAAATCGAGAAAAGGAATTCTATGCCGCATCAAAAATGCCTAAGGGACAGATTTCTTGCTTTTCTGCTGAGCAACCGAGACAAAAGACTCCAATCGGCCCTAATTCGCTGCTAAAAATCACCTCCCTTCATCATCGGTTCTGGATCGAAAGCGCACTCGCTCTCACGTGTTGGGTGGTGTTGGTGGTCACGCTCGGATGGCAAGACTGGATCGAGGCCCTGACTGGGCTCGATCCCGACCACCACAGTGGTTGGGTGGAGTGGCTGGTTGTCGTGGGGCTCGCCGCCTGCAGCGTTACCCTTGGCTTCGCCGCTCGGAGTGAGTGGCGGCGGGGCGGAGCAGCGCTGCCGACGTCAGCCTGAGGAGCCGGCCGATGGGGATCCTGGGACTCGTCCGCCAGATCGCCGCCGAGCTGTTGAAGGGTTTAGCCTACGGGTGGTTCGTCAACCTCGTACGCCTGCTCGTGCGCTTCTGGCGAGCGCTCAAAGGCATGTGCAGATACCTGCGGCAAGGCGGCGCGACGAAGGGTGGGCTGGATCGCTGCACCAGGATCGACAACCCGGCCTTCCACCGTCCGGATCCGTGCATCTACGATCAGTACTACCTGACAAGCCTCGGGCTGGCCGTCACGTGGGACAACCCTGACATCGCGCTGCTTCGAAACGGCATCCCGGTCACGGAGACCCAGTTGCTGCCGAACACGCAGTACACGATCACAGCGAATATCTGGAACAACTCGTACGAGGCTCCAGTCGTCGGCATGCCCGTCCAGTTCTCGTTCCTCTCCTTCGGCGTGGCTACGACCTCGACTCCGATTGCAACGACCATCGTCGACGTGGGCGTCAAAGGAGGACCGGGGCAGCCGGCTGTGGCCGCGGTGTCATGGATCACCCCGCCGATCCCGGGGCACTACTGCATCCAGGTCCAATTCGAATGCTTCGACGACGCGAACCCGAACAATAACCTGGGCCAGAACAACGTGCAGGTCGTTCCCGCTACGTCCCCCGCGAGCTTCAGCTTCACGTTGCGGAACGACACCGACGGCGACAAACGGTACACGTTCGACTTCGACACCTACACAATACCGGCCTTGGCTCCGTGCCCGGCTACGCCAGTGGGGCGGATCTCACGAACGGAGCGGCTGCGCGAGCTGCGAGCGCGAAACGACCGGGCTAGCTTTCCGGTGCCGGCCGGGTGGACGGTCGACGTCTCGCCCGACACCGTTACACTCGCGGCCGGGGAGGAGCACGATATCGCGGTGGAGATCACTCCTACCGCGACGTTCCATGGCCAGCAGCCGTTCAACGTCACCGTATCGCACCAGGACGGCTACGCCGGCGGCGTGTCAATCCTCGTCACCAAGGTATAACCACAATGGCCTATCGCGAGTACACCACGTGCGTCAAGCCTTCGAACTACGTCGACCTGGGGTTCACCTACGCGGGAGCGCTGGCGCTGGAAGCAGCGGTCGCCACCGGCGTCGTGGTGCTCAAGTCCGGGGGGACGGCGAGCGTCGTTGTGGTTTCGGTCCTGATCGCCCTTTTCACGGCACTGATCGGCTTCTGTGTGTGGTGGTTGCACGGTCGGCTCATCTGCCTCGAAGGGGGCCAGTGCGTGATTATCGGCATGGTTGTCGGCTCACCCACCGTCGAGCCGTTATCGAAGGCCGGAGACGACGACGCGTCGATCTTCGTGCTGCTCGCCGGCGGTCCCGCCACCCTCGACAAGAACCGGCCCATCGGCGACTACACTACGGCCGTGCAGGGCGAGATGCTTGCCGCCCAGCCGGCAGTTATCGACCTCGGGCGCGGCTACAGCGGCCAAAACGACGGGCAGTACATGAAGTCGCTGCATAGCGAGTTCGAAGGCAGCGGGATCCAGGATGTGCTCGAGTTGGCGATCGTGTTTTTGGCCCTGCTAATCGCACTGCTGGTACTCCTGCTCGTCCCAGGCGGCGAGGTCATCAGCGCCATCATCACGTTGCTGGTCATCCTACTGGGCATGGTCGGCCTCACCGGCGTCATCGGGGCCCTGTTCGACCCGTTCGATCCGGGCAACCCGGACGAAGCCACCGACGTTAACTACGGCACCCTCGGCGCCGGCGACCTCGTGGTCATCCAAGGCCGTTGGATCTACGACTCGCTCCACGACGGCTGGAATGAGATACACGCCATCCACGCATGTCAGAAGATCGGGTCGAAGGATCCACAGGGGGCGTGGCCCGTCCTGTCGGACGGGACCGACCTCGGCGACCCTGCGTCCGTGTCAGCCGCGGTGGACCACTGGTGCAAGATCCTCGCCGGAGCCACTGGCGCTGAGGAGGGCGGCAACCGGACCGACCCGGCCAACCAGTGGATCGTGCATCCCTTGCTCGACGGGTGCCAATCAGACGTCATCGTTTGAGGAACTGTCAGGGACGTTAACCGCGCCCGTGACATATCTCGCCCCCATTGCGGCTTTTCTTACGTGTTTCCTGGCTTTTCAACGATGCTCGCCTACCAACTCCCGGGTTTGCTTGCGAACGCGTTACGGTTGATGAGCCGCAAGCGACAGTGCCACCCTTCTGGATCTCATGTTCCCGGGCTTGGACAGGTTCGATCTAATACCCGTCGAAGGCCTTTCACCTTGACGTAGAGTCGGCAAACCGCCGATTGAATCGCGCTGCAAACCTCAGTGGACGCAAGTCCTGTCCCTAGCCCGCCGACTGCCGAGCAGCGGCCTTGCTAACCTGGAGCTGCCGATATTAGGCAACTGCAAAGCACTGTTTGCGCTCATCGGCTTCTCTCTGCGCCCGCGTGGCGCGTGCCTATACGATTCCCTTCGCAAGGCGCAACTGCAACGTTCGTTCCTCTCGTGAAAAATAGGGCTCCAAGTTGTCGAAAATGAGAGACAGTGACGCCGCCATCTCGTCGTTAAATCCGACCAGTTCCTTCCTCCTGAACCAGCGAGCCTCGCAAAGTTCGTCTTGGATGAAGTCTTTCATATCGCGGAGATTTTTCTCTGGAGCAGTCCTTCTCAACCTTTCCCAAATGAAGTACATTTCCAAACGACGCAGTGCGTCTTCTTTTACTTCATGATGGTGGATGATCTCGTTGCGTATGCTTGAATACTTTTCAAGCAAGTTCTTGAGCTTCTTCAAGGGCTCACGCACATCGGAAATACTGACCTTTACGTTCCTACTAACTACCTCATACCTACAGTGCTTAGGGTCATTCGTCAAGTGAAACACCGCGTCGACGAGCTTCAATGTCCGATCCAGAACGCCTTGGGTTCGGATAATGTAGTTTTCTAAATGATAGACAATCGCTGAGTGCCTAGTAATATCCGCCTTATCCATCGCGGGGGTCTGGCGATGGTTTGTAAGGAGGATTGGTATTTGATCAAGTTGACGGCAGAGACTCAGGAGTTCAGCCATGCAGGCTCCGACTCTCATGAGAAAGTACTCGTGCTCATCCGGCTCTCGAGCGTATTCGGGAATCACCTTTGAGGGCGAGCGGTCGCCCAACAAGCGCTGGGCAGCGACGCCTTTGGTCAAAACCACTTCGACAAACGGATGGTCGAATAAACCCTGAAGTTTACTCATCTGGCGATCTGCAAACGCTTGCCTCTCACACGAAATTCCGCGCTCTCGTCCCTCCCTTTCAGAGAGTGGCTAAATATCGGCGACGTACGCGTCGATTGGCGGAGAAACGTCTGCCCATTCAACTCAGTTTTGGCTCAGACAGAGCGGCCGGATTGAAGGCTCCCGAATGAACGCAGCCCCCTCCAACCATTTTGACGTGTTGTCGCCGTTCCGGAAACTAAAGCTATGCGCGTTTTGCGGCCAAATGGCGGTTCTGTTCGCAAGGGCGCGAACGATTCAAATTCCGGTCGACAAGCGGACTTGAACGAAGCCGCTATCGCGGCGGCAGTGGGCCATGATCGATCCGCACGTCGAGCCTGTCGGGTTCTCCGATGGTCCCGACGGTGAGGTCGTTGTCGAAGTCCATCAGGTCGTGCGTGATCTGAACGGCAAGCTCCTGGCAGATAAAAAAGTCGGCCACGTTTTTCGAATCGAAAACGGTTTGGTCAAGCGCTTCGACATACAAAACGCGGAAGGCTCGACTCTGTCACAGTGAGGCTCTCCGGTTCCCGGGCGATTGGACGCCCGGGAGTTGACTGGTCAACATGTCGTGACTGATGAGCGCGCGTTCTTGCTCGATTCTCGTGAAGCAGAAGACCCGGTAATTAACTCCGCTGGCCAACAAGAAGCGGCTCGTGAAGCTGCCATCCGGTCTGCGTCTGCTGCAATTTTTTGAGTGACGCAAGGTGCAGCAATACCGAGAGAGGCACGAGGAACACCGGAATCATAGCCAATGGAAACGCGCTGATCAGCTCATTGGGCGCACCGAACGCGAACATCTGTAATGGCGACGGTGAACTAAGGAAACCTGTTGCCACGGCCACAATCAGATCGGCGATGCCAAACAGATTCCAGGTGCGCAGCCACCCGGCCGCATTACGCGATTCGTGGGCATAGGCGGCCCCAATAACCGGGGCAAGTAGCCCGAGAAGAATGTCGCCCACGCCTGCAGGCCAGGCAAAGACGCCGGGGAGATGGCCACTCGCATAGAGCACAAGAAAGATCAACCCCTCCGCTCGATAGAGCTGCACGGTAACAATCCAGCGTTGAGGTACAGCCTCGATGACGCGTCTAAGCGTGGGCCACTGGCGAAATAGCAGTACGCCCACGATGATCGGGATCAGCAAACCATACACAACCGTCGGCGCGCCGGAGGAGGCGGTCCGGTAAAGTCCGAGCCAGGATGGCACCAGCGCGGCGACGAACCACGTACCGAGCAGCACCGCAAGCTTCCAAACTGCTTGCCTGCGGTCTCGGGATGGCCATCCGGCGAGCTTAAGCGCTTTGTGTATGCCAAACATCACTGCGGCTACGGTCGCGAGGGTTCCGGTCAGCACGTACGGGAACAAGTAATTGGGTACCAGATCGTTCATTGTCTTGACTCCTTGTCTTTTTGACTTCCGTCTATAAACTAGATGTATATACATATATTTTAGATCCGAACTTTTCAATAAATATTTGGGTGGGACGGACTGATCTGATAAATGTATATACAGGTATCGGTGAATTATCATTCACAAAGCGCGAAGAACCTGGGGTTAAAAGGCCGTCGTCTGCCGTGTGCATGTGCGAGCCTTCGGAAGGCAGCCCGCGTGGTCACCCAGTTTTACGACTGTATGCTTCGTCCGAGTGGCATGCGGGTTACTCAATTTACGCTGCTGCAAGCTTTGAACACTGCACCAGGAATTTTCCAAAAGGAACTCGCCGAACTGTTAGGGATTGACAGCACGACCCTTACGAGGACGCTAGGTCTCCTACGCCGGAGCCAATGGCTTCGCTCTGAGAGAGGAGACGACCGACGCGAGCTTCGGCTCTATCTAACAACGGCGGGGCACCAGGAATACCGTCGTGTGCTTCCCTATTGGCGCTCGGCGCAAACACGCCTGCGGCGGGCATTGGGCGAAAGGAACTGGCATGAAGTAATGAGCGCTGCCGTCCGCACTGCCGGAATCGCGCCTTAACTGGAGGGTACTGGATCGACGGCAACGGAAATAGATCATCACCGATCCGATTCGCCTATTCGGGTCGCATGACAAGCTCCGCAAAATCGTCGGGCAGATAGGTACTGATCAACGCGCTACAGTCCTGCCAGTCGTTTCCCAACGCGATTCCGATTTGCCATTACCAATCTGCTGCTCGATAGAGGCCGCCCCGAAATTAGCTGGTTTCTGCGTTACTTGCGAATTCCCTTGTGGTCCTGACCACCCTGATGCACGATGAGGTAGCTCACCTGTCCCTTATCGCCGGTGAAGAATTCGATTTCGGCGTCTACGTCTTTAAGAAAAAACTTTGTTTGCGACTCCGGATACATGGGAAGCTTTGGCTGATTCGTGGCCTGAGTCATCAACTGATCGCCTTCGAGGGTAAACGTAATGCTAAAGTTGGGCGCGAGCTCGTAAGTTCCCACATACCGCGCCAAGACAGCGGGGTCCAGCTTTACGTCCGTTCGTTCTACAGGGCGCCAATCCGGCCAATCATATGCGATTGCGATCGCGCTGATGACTTCGGCTGCGAGACGGCTTCCCCCCTGTGCATTTGTCATCACCACCGCGCCATCGCCGTTGTGATCGTATCCGACGAACAGGGCTTCGTAACCGGCATTCACCCCGCCGTGGGAGAACCATGGATCGGCAGCCGAGCCGCCAAGTTGAAGACCCAGACCCCATCCACCCTTGCCTGGCGTCAGCATCTGTGGGGTCATCGATTGCGATAGGACGTGATTCGCCTTCCCCTTCAGCGAATTTTGAACTTCGATGATGTACCGGCACAGATCTGAAGGTGTAGTCCACAGACCGGCAGCGGCCATTTCCGGATATGTGTGCGGACCTCCCTGTACAGGAGTGCCATCGCCGTTATAGGGGATCGCTGCGTTGCTCAGCAGAGCTCCGGGAAGAGGCTGTTGATAGGTGCTCCTGCTCATTCCAATAGGAGCGAGCACGGTGTCGTGAAGAAATTGTGGAAACGGTTCCTTCACCGTATCGATCACGAGTTGCTGCATTACGGTGTATCCGCCTCCGGAATATCTCCAATCTCGTCCTGGGACGCTGTCCAGCCGGATCGGCGCCGTGTTCGCCGGAGCTTCTCCGTTCAGCACCTGAATAAGTGTCGGGACCGAAGCTCCAGCTGCATATCCGGGAAAGCCATGCACGGTGAGTCCCGCAGTGTGGGTGAGCAGTTCGCGCAGCGTGACGACTGCTCCTGGCGCGGAAGCGCTGGGCGGAAGCTTCCAACTCGTGAGGCTCGCATTTATGTCGGTATCGAGCGACAGCTTCCGCTCCTGAACCAGATGAAGTGTACCCATGGCAGCGATCGGCTTGCTGATCGAACCGGCCTGAAAGAGCGTGTCGGCATTGACGGGCGCTCCGCCGATTTGCCGAACCCCATATCCCTTGGCCCACTTGATCGTGCCGTGGTCGACAACAGCAATACCGACCCCGGGAACGTGCAGCTCCGCCATTCGTTTGGACAGGGTTGTGCAGGATTTCGGCTCACCCTTAACGATGACGGGGGGTGGCAGACAAGACTCTACGTCTTGCATATGGTCTGTCGAGGCCGCGAAGACTTCGAGCGTGGAAACGAATAGGAGAAGGATTCGGACGAGGGGAAAAGGCACCTGCTGATTTTATCCCTAGCCGCCGCCGGAAGCGCGCGCGCTTGCCCCTCGAGAGCACAGCTCCACTCCAATGATGACGAACCAAATAGCGTGGGCTAATGCGACAATTCCCATGCCGTGGACGTCGAGCCGCAGATGGCCGCTGACGATGCCCAATATGATCAGCGGAGCAATGAGGCAGCCATATATGGCGACCCCACGGCCGAGGCCGCCGTTGCGCAGCGCGGAGATGGACCACAGAAAGATAGCGAGAAAAGCGCCGACGGCGTAAATGCGCGCGAACGCTTGATTAATCTGGAAGATCCCGCTGATGACGATCTTCCATTGCTGCGCGGCGGCAGGAACATCGCGCACCATGCGGAGCATAATGTCAGGGACGATGAATCCGCTGACCGCCGCAGCAATCAGTATGGCCACGCACGCGAAGCCATAGATGACGATCGCAGCGAAGGCGATTCGATCCGCAGCGGCAATACGCCGTACCAGGCCGCAAGCGCCTAAGAAGAGTATGACGAAGCTAACTATGGCGAGAGAGTGCGCCGCGGCGGAAGCGACCGCTAAATGCGCCACTTGGCCGGCCGTGAGCGAGCCCGAAGCCCTGGGGTGGATAGCCACGGTGAGAAGGCCGCCGAATGAACCCGCAATCAGGGCGATTCCAGATTTACGATCGTCTGTCATGTTGACACTTTAGACATAAAATCAGCTGCCCGCGACAGAGTATTGCAGGTATACTGCGATACGGAACAAAGGGGGCGGATATGTCCGGGAACGCGGCAGCTTCGGGGCCTCATAGAAAGACAGACCGGCGTATTCTGCGCACCCGCGACACGCTGGGCGACGCGCTCTTCGCGCTGATGAAGGAGAAGAGTTTCGACGACATTAGCGTGCAGGAGGTGCTGGATCGCGCAGGCGTGGGCCGCTCAACGTTCTACACGCACTATCGCGACAAGGAAGACTTGTTGCTGAGCGATCTCGAGGATTTCTTTGAGATTTTTTCGAAAGCGCTGACGAGGCATGGCGCGAGCACACGGCGGCTCGCTCCGGTTCGGGAACTCTGCACGCACATGCGTGAAGCTCGTGAATTCTATACGGCCTTGGTCATGTCAGGCAAAGTGAACGATGCGCAGACGCTAGGGCGCGGATTTTTTGCGCGGTCC
>JBAUUG010000496.1:0-29868 GCA_049582585.1 Bryobacteraceae bacterium
CCTCAGAATAGCCAGAGCGCGCGTGGTGTTCCAACGCCACCGAGCGCCGAACATCGGGGCGGGAAGGAGTGCCTGGCGCAATACGTCTTCCACCGTTGCGGCTTTCAAAAATGCGAATACCAGCTCGAGCGGAAAGGAGTGCTGATCACTCAGCGAGAGCACCAGGCCGTTATCGGTGGCCGCGGCCTGCAATTCGAAATTGAAGGTGCGGCAGAAGCGCTTGCGAAGGGCGAGTCCCCAGGCCCGTGTGATGCGTGAGCCAAACGGAGCGTGAAGAACGAATTGCATTCCGCCGGCCTGGTCGAAGAAACGTTCCGCGACGATGGTTGTTTGCGAGGGCAGCGCGCCTAATTCGACCGGAGCGGATCGAACGTAAATGGCCGCCTGTTTTGCGGCGCCTTCGTCGAGTCCACATTCGTCCGTCAGGAATGCAGGCGCCGGCTCTGAATCAGCGACGATTCGCTCCCGCAGGAGCGAGACCTCGGCAGATAACTCACGCGAGCGGCCCGGAGCTTCACCTAACCAGAACGGAATGGAGGGCGCTGCGCCATGCGCGTCTTCTACGCGAACTCGGCCGGGCTCGATGCGCTTGATCCGCCAGGAGTGCGTGCCGAGGAGGAAGACATCTCCGACGAGGCTTTCGATCGCAAAATCCTCATCGAGAGTGCCGATGGTTTTCGCGTCGGGCTCAGCGATGACGGAGTAGTTTGCGTTTTCGGGAATGGCGCCTCCTGAGGTGATGGCTGCCAGACGGGCGCCGCGACGGCCTTTCACGCGCCCATTCACGCGATCGCGGTGCAGGAGAGCCCCGCTGCGGCCACGAGAAGTTGCGATTCCTTCAGAGAGCATTTCCACAATGGCGTCGAAATCTTCGCGAGGGAGGTTGCGATACGGATGCGCGGAACGGAAAAGCGCATAGAGATCGTCCTCTTTCCATGCTTCAGCGGCGGCTGCGGCGACGATTTGCTGGGCGAGAATGTCGAGGGCGTTTCGCGGAATTTCGATGTGTTCAAGATCGCCTTTGCGAATGGCGGAGATCAAGGCGGCGCATTCGATCAGCTCGTCGCGCGTAGTTGCGAAGATGCGGCCTTTCGGTTTCGCGCCGACCCAGTGCCCGGAGCGGCCAACTCGCTGCAGGGCGACTGCGATGGAGCGAGTTGAACCAATTTGACAGACTAGATCGACGGTTCCAATGTCGATGCCGAGCTCGAGCGAGGCGGTGGCGACAACGGCTCGCAGCTCACCGCATTTCAATCGCGATTCGGCATCGAGGCGGAGATGGCGCGAGAGGCTTCCGTGATGCGGGAGTACTAAATTCTCGCCCAATCGCTCGGCGAGAGAGTGCGCTACACGCTCGGAAAGACGGCGCGTGTTCACGAAGACGAGAGTGGTGCGATTCGCCAGGATCAGCTCCGCGACGCGATCGTAAATCTCGTTCCACATCTCGGTGCTGGCGACGGAACTGAGCTCGTCGCGAGGGATCTCGACCGCGAGCTCCATCTCGCGGCGATGCCCGATATCGACAATTCGAGTGGCGGGACCGAGAAGACGCGCGATTTCGTGGATGGGCTTGACGGTGGCCGAGAGGCCGATGCGCTGCGGACGATGGGCGGTCAGGGCGTCAAGACGAGCGACCGACAGCGCGAGATGCGAGCCGCGCTTGTCATCGGCCATGGCATGAATTTCATCAATGATGATGGTGCGAGCGGTGCGCAGCATCTGACGCGACTTCTCCGCAGTGAGCAGAATGAAGAGCGATTCCGGCGTGGTGACTAGAATGTGCGGAGGCCTTTTCAGCATGTGCGCGCGTTCGAGCATGGGTGTGTCGCCGGTGCGGACGGCGGTGCGGATGGGCGGCAGCAGAATGCCTTCTCGCCCGGCCAGAGCGGCGATTTCGGCGAGCGGCGTTTCGAGGTTGCGGTGGATGTCGTTGCTGAGCGCTTTCAGGGGGGAGACGTAGATTACCTGGGTTTCGTCGGTTAGGGAATGCTCGCGGGCGGCGCGAACCAGGCGATCAAGGCAGATCAGGAAGGCTGCGAGGGTTTTACCGGAGCCGGTGGGGGCGGAGATGAGGGTGTCGTGTCCTGCGGCGATTTCGGGCCAGCCCAGAGATTGCGGTTGGGTGGGGGCGCCGAAACGGGTGGTGAACCATTCTTGGATTAGTGGGTCGAAGTGCGAGAGCGGCATCAGGCGGAGCTCTTGATTCATTTTACGAAACGAAGCCGCCCTTCGGGCGAAGAAAGGGCGCATTCTGCCAGCCGGAGTCCCTTCGCGAGGGGCACGCTGCGAAACGAACCCAAATTTTCGTTGCGAATTGCGATTTTACCGAACGAACTCCCCTTCTCAGACTGTGATGGCTCGGGATTTGCGGAACGAACCCAATTTCTCCGAAGCGTCCTTGTTTCAAAAGCTTGGGGTGAATTTTGCCAAACGAACTCCGGTTACGGATTCTGGATCGAGCGGGCACACGGGTTCTCCTTCACTGATAAAGCGCTAGAGCCTAACATGTGGCCGGGCTTGCGATGGCGGGAACTTTGCTGTAAGTGGCTGCAAGGATTCGTTGGATGGTGGCGCTGGCCGGTGAGATGGCTTCCCATCCAAGTTGTTCAATGCTGTCTGGCTATCAATTCTGAAGTCGCGGATCACCTCCGCAAGGTGACCAAGTTCGTTTCCTGGAAGGACCGCAACCGCTGCTATCGAGGCCGGAGCATTTGATCATCATGGAAGTTGCGATCTTTCTGCCGACCGCCCAAGCTTTCGTAATTAATCGGTCGGATGGTTGGCCTTACCCGATTTGGGAGAACGCCGAATGCGGCGCCTATCAGTAGCAACGTGGGCGCAGGCGCCGGTGTTTGCTTCAGGAGCTCGGCGATGGTGGTGACTACGGATTGTTGCTCCGGACTCGCGATACGGGAAATGAGTATGCAAGGTGTATGCGCCGGAAGACCTGCTGCGATCAATTTGTGGACGAGGGATGCATAATCGGTGCCGGGCATGTAAATGGCTAAGGAGACATCCGGACGCGCTATTCCTTGCCAATCGATTTCTTTGCCCGCGCAGTGATGGCCGGTAGTGAAGACAACACTCGAAGCGTGGCGCCGGTGGGTGAGTGAGACTCGCGCAGAAGCAGCAGCCGCAAGCGCGGCGGTAATGCCGGGGACGATCTCATAATCTATTCGCGCATTCTCGAGAGCTTTCATCTCTTCGGCGGCACGTCCAAACAGCAGCGGATCGCCACTTTTTAAACGCACAACCTTCCGGTCTTCCGATGCGAAGAAGATCATCAGAGCATGAATATGTTCCTGGGAGATGCGCTTGACTCCGCAGCGTTTTCCGACATTGATGACGGTGGCATCCTCACGCGACAGCTTGAGGATCTCCGGCGAGACTAAATCGTCATGCAGAATGACGTCAGCCGTTCGCAGCAGCCGATCCGCTTTCACAGTCAACAGTTCCGGATCTCCCGGCCCAGCGCCAACGAGATAAACTTTGCTCACGCGAGCGCCTCCTGCGCGATCCTGTGAAGCAGCGCTTTACGCTCGTCGCCCGGAGGCTGCGTTGCCAGGATGGACCGCCTTTGCTCCCCAATGCGCGCAACGGTCTCGGCGCACTCGGGAGGGAACTGCTGTTCCAATTCACGCCGCAAGCGTTGCGCGAGGGCGGGACTCTGACCGTTGGTCGAAATCGCGATTTGAAGATCGCCGCGGCGAACAACAGCGGGGAAATAGAAGTCGCAATAAGGAGGATCATCGACTACGTTACAGAGAATTCCGCGCAACTGGGCTTCGCGATAGACGAAATGGTTCACCTCAGCCGTTGATGTGGCCGCGATGGCCAGGAAAACCCCTTCAAGATCGTCCGGCTCAAACTCGCGCCGGAATAACCTGACCTTGCGTTCACTTACCCACGTCGAGATTCGGGGGGTAATTTCCGGGGAAACAAGGCGCAACGAGCAATCGGAAAACAGAAGGCTCTCTACCTTTTCTTCGGCGATCTTTCCGCCGCCGATCACCAACGCGATCCTTCCCTCAAGCTTCAAAAATGCGGCGAATAAACTCATAGCTTTTCATCCCGCGACGTGATGCGGCGGCCTGCCGGGAGACGGATCGCGGCTCACGGCTTCCACGCCAGCACCGGCTACAAGCGCGCGCAACGCTTCATCACTGTTTCGCGCAAAGAAGGAGCGCAGTACTTCATTCGGAAGCTTGTCCCGCTGGTAGGCGCGCAACAGGCGCTCGATTGCAGCGGGCACATCCGTCGCGGCGCAACGATAGCCCAACGGGCGGGCGATGGTTTGAAACGCGCCGACGCCGCCTCCGATACAGAAGTAATAGGCGTCGACCCACTGACCATCCACTTTGAGCTTCTTGCCTTCAATGCCGATATCCGAAATCCAGTGTTGGCCGCAACTATTTGGGCACCCTGTCACGTGCAATTTCAAATCTTGCTCGAATCCGGGAAGGCGATCTTCCAGCTCCCCCACCAGCCAGCGTGAGAAATTCTTGGTCTCTGTGATTGCCAGACGGCAGAATTCGGCGCCGGTGCAGGCAATGGCGCCGCGCCAGAAAGGCGAAGCGGCTACGGGCAATCCGATCGCTTCGAGTTCTCTTGCTAACGCCTCGACATTGCGATCCGGAACATTGACGACGATCAAATTCTGCATCGTGGTGGTGCGAAGTTCTCCAGCCGCGAAGGAATCCGCCAGCGCCGCCGCTGCCCGCATCTGATTCGGGGTGATACGGCCGCGCAGCACCGCGGTTCCTACATAGTTGTATCCGGGCTGCTTCTGAGGGTGAACACCAACATGATCGCGATACACGTCGGCGGGGGCCGCTTCCGGTTCGGCGGGATCCAATCTAAAGCCGATTCGCTGCTCGAGTTCTGCCTGGAAACTCTCCTCGGTCCAGCCGTGAATCTTGAAAAGATACTTCAGGCGGGCGCGCTCACGGTGCTGGCGAAGCACATCCGCGTCTCGGAAAATGCGCGTAACACCCAGCACAACGGCAGGAACTTGATGCCAGCGTACGAAGGCATTCAGCCGCCTCGCGAAATAGGGCTCAGCGGATAATCCACCGCCCACGCGCAACGAAAACCCAATTTCTTCTTGCCCACCTGTCGTGCGCTTGGTCGCCGTTAAACCTACATCGTTGATTTCGGGATAGCAGCACCAGGAGCGGCAACCGGTGATGCAGATCTTGTACTTGCGCGGGAGATTGTAAAACTCCGGGTTGCCCACCAACATATCGGTGGTAGGCGCGATGAGAGGCGAAGCGTCGCAAATTTCATCGGCATCGACGCCCGCGAGAGGACAACCCGTGATGTTGCGGGTGTCATCGCCGCAAGCGGCCATGGTCGTCAATCCGCAAGTCCACAAGCGCTCGAAAACGTCGGGAAGAGCTTCGCAGGGAATCCAGTGGAGCTGGAAATTTTGGCGAACGGTGATATCGGCGACGCCTCGACCGTATTGGTCGGCTAAATCGGCTATGGTTCGGAGCTGGTGCGAAAGCAAAAGGCCGCCGGGAAGGCGAATGCGGACCATGAAGGAGGGTACGGATTGACCTTCGCCTCCCTTGCCGCCCAGCACGCCCGCGCCGTCACCTTGCGGATAAACGCCCCACCATCGCAAGTAGGTATTGCGCCAATCCGCAGGCATAGCCTCGTATCCCTGGAGCGCATATCTGCGAAGCTCCGCGAGGCACTCCCAGGGATTCTTTTCTTCTTTGAGCCGCTCGGCTCGCTGTGCCTTGCTCTCCATGTCTATCGACTAAGTATATCTCATACTCTATCGACTTTGCGGACTTTGTGCTACTCTTCGCTTATGAGAGTTGCCGCGGCGCTGGACACCATCTCGGAAGCCTTGGAGGGCCGCTCCTCCTCTTGCATCACGTGCAGCTTTCAGGCGGAAGGCATGGTCCTGCTGCAATTGGTTCGGGAACTGACTCCCGATATTCCCGTTCTGTTCGTTGATACGGGCTACCATTTCGCCGATGTTTACCGCTATCGGGATGAGATGACGGCAAAATACCGGCTCAATTTGGTAAATGTGAGGCCATCGCAAACCGTTGCTGAGCAGGAGTCGCAATTCGGCCTGCTTTACCAGTCGCAGCCGGACAAGTGTTGCAAGCTTCGCAAGGTGGGACCGCTCTTTGCCGCGCTAGAAAACTACGATGTCTGGTTTACCGGGTTGCGACGAGCGCAATCGCCCACGCGCGCAAATCTGCAGGTTTTTGATCGCTTTCCGTTGCCTTCCGGTAAGACGCTGCTGAAGGTAAGTCCGCTGGCCGACTGGAGCGACGAAGAGGTCTGGAGTTTTGCTCGTGAGCATGAAATTCCACTTCTGCCGCTGTATGAATCCGGTTACACCAGCATTGGCTGCGAGCCATGCACGGCCCGGCCGCCGGATGCTGCCAATGCGCGATCGGGACGATGGGGAGGGCGCAAACTCGAATGCGGCATCCATATCGCTGCCGCGCCTCTAGCGCCTTTGTTCCCATAGAGCGCAAAACCCGAAAAGAGCTCGCCGCGCATGTTATCCTTGGCCCGGGGATGGGTCGCCGGTGAGAGATGTTCGGTAGAAGTTCTAACTGCGCCCTGATCGCCCTCCTGTTTTCCTTTACCCTGCCGCTATGGTGTCAGGATTCGGCTCCGGTGATTCGCACTACCTCGCGGCTGGTTCTGCTCGACGTTGTAGTAACCGACAAAGCCGGCCATCCGATCCGCGGCCTGACTGAGGATGCTTTTACCATCCTTGAAAATGGAGTAGCTCAGAAGATTACGTCGTTCCAAGGCCCCTTAAATGGTTCCCGCCGGGCCAACCGTTCAAGGACAATCATTTTGCTCGACGAACTGAACATTCAGTTTTCGGACTTGGCATACGCCCGTGACAGGATCGCTTTGTTTCTTGAGAAGAATCCGGCGGAAGACCAGCCAACGGCCCTAATGGCGGTTGGACCGCACGGGCTGACGATGGTTGAGGACTTCACTCAAGACAGCAAGCGCCTGCGGGAAAGGCTCATGCACCTTCCGCCTTTCGACGCAAATCCTAAGGGCGGGACGGATGCCTACTGGGCTCAGGAGCGCGCGCAGCAGGCTCTGCATGCGCTGACGGAAATTGCACGGGCCTCGGTTGGATCTCCATACGGTTTAAATGTCATCTGGGTGACCAGCGGGTTTTCGGGGATGCTGCAGATGCCCGGCACGCATTATGACGTGGAGTCTAATTTGCGCAACGTGGCGAATGTTCTGATGCGCTCCCGGATGAGGCTCTACACCATCGACCCTGCCGGCGTCGTTCCGATGGGCGAGATTTCGCCGGCTCCTCCTAAGCTCACTCGCGGAAGCATTCAAGATGCGCATATTTCAGCCGCGGATCAAATGCTCGGCTCCGTTCATGGCGAAGCGATGTCGGCCGATGTCCTGCTCAGCCACATGAGTCGTATGATGGGCGGCCGCTCCTACTATGGGCGGAACGATGTCGAGGGGGCCATTAGCGACGCAGTTGTCGACGGCTCGAGCTCTTATCTGATTTCTTACTCTCCCTCAGACACCAACTTCAACGGCGACTATCGCAAGATCGAAGTCAATACGAACACCGAGGGGGCGACCGCGCGGACGCGGCAGGGCTACTATGCGGTTGCCGATGACGCGGCTCCGAATCGCGAGATCACCGATGCCGTGTTGGATGCTGCAATGTCCAGCCCCCTCAGCTATGCGGGGCTGGACGTCGCCTGCCCGGCCACGTATGATGCTGCGAAAGGCCAATTGATCGGTAAGTTAACGGTAACGCCGAAGCCGCTTCTGGCGACGGCGGATCAGAACGAGCAGGTTATCCGATTCGCGAGCTTTTCGAAAGACCATAAGACTCTGGATCGCTGGTCGTGGCGGGTGAACTGGAAAACTCCTTGGACCAATCGCGTGGTCAGCGCGTCTTTTGATCGACCACTTTCCCCGAAGGCTACGAGTGCGCGCTTTGTCGTGTCCGATGCAGCCGCGCAACGAATCGGCACATGCGATTACCGTGTGCCATAGCGCGCACTGCTCCCGATCCCAGTACTCAAGTTTGGGCCTTTTTGCGCCGATAGAATCTAGATAGCGGATGAAGATTTACTACGAAGCTCCGGCGGATGTCACGCGCTACATCGACATCCATCGGAAGGTCGCGCTCGAGGACAAGGCACAGCACTTTGAGAACTATCTGCGTCCCATCCGGAAATTCAAGGAAATCACGCCGCAGACGGAGATCCTCGAGATCGGCACTGGAACGGGATGGTTTCCACTTTTATGCAAGCTGCGCGGGCTTCGCTGTAAAGGTTTAGAAATCAGCCCGCAATTAATCGAGGTAGCGAGAGAAACGGGCCGGCAGTACGGCATTGAGCCGGATATCGAACTGGGCAATCTCGAAGATTACCGCCTGCCCGACGACTTCAACGATGTGGTGATTGCATCTTCCGTTTTCGAGCACGTCGAGGACTGGCGTAGGGGCGTCCACAAGGTGTTCAAGACATTAAAACCGGGCGGCGTTCTGTACTTTGAATCCACAAATAAATTCAGCTTTACCTCCGGCGAGTACAGTGGAGTGCCCCTATACGGCTGGATGCCGAATGCATGGCGTTACGCGCTGCGCAAAAAAGTTCACGGCGAAGACATCATGCAATTGGGGATCGATTTTCATCAGTTCACGCATAGCTGCCTGCGCAAGGAGTTCCAGCGCGCCGGCTTCAGCCGGATTTTTGACCGCGTGGATGTGGCTGAAGAAGGGCACGTGAGCACCGGTTTCCGCCGCCAGGTCGTGCGCATAGCGAAACGCTTCGGCTTTGCACGAGCGATGGCTCTGACCTTTGCAGAAGCAACCCGCTTCATCTGCATCAAGTAGCGTATGACGGTGCAACAGCAATTCCAAACGCTGCAAGATCTCGCGGGGGCATCGGATCTCATACGCAGATCGTGGCTAGAGAACAAAGACCAGACGCTTGATTACAATCCGGAGTTTCTGGCGTCGTGTTACGCATACCCGGGCACCGACCCGGAATTATCGCCGGCAATTTACGATGACCGGGGGCAGCTGATTGCGTTTGTCAGCGCATTTCCGCGGCGAGTGGTCTGGGATGGCCGGTTTCTGCGTTTGGCTTTGCTCACGTTCTTTACGGTCGCGCCGGAGGCAAAAGGACGCGGTTTGGGGAAAGCGGTTTGGGCGGAATGCCTGGAGCGCGCGCGGGCCGGGGGTTATGACGGAGCGATCCATTATTGCGTGGATGGGAATAAATCGAACTTCGTCACTGTCGCTGCCGCGCGGTCGATGGGGCTAACTTGCGAGCGGGTTTTCACGGTCAAATACTTGATGCGGCCGCTCGAACCGCGCAAGGTTGAAAGTGAATCGGCTGGAGCAGGAAGCGCTGAAAAGCTGTTTCGGGAGCTCGCGGCCGAGCTGCCGTCTAAGGCTCGGTTTCGCCGGTCGTGGAACGAAGATGAGATCCACTGGAACTGTTCTGAGCGCTATGGGGCAGTCACGGAGGTGCATACGAGCGGTCGCGGCCTCCTGACCGGATACTTGCTGGACACCGTCGGTAACCCTTCGGTCGGATGTCTGCTTATCGAAGATCTGTTGTGGGACGGCCTGGCGCCGAAGGAGCAGTCGGATCTGCTGACGCAAATGCTGGATCATGCGAGCGTGAACGCTCAAATCGCAGTTGCTCCATTATGGGGATACTCGGGCGCTGAGACACTTGTGAAGGCTGGATTTCGGCGGTCTACGCGCGCAATGCACGTTTATTTAACGGTTTGGAATGACATGGACCTGAGTTATCCGCCACTGCCGATGTACATCGATGTGTTTTGAAACGAGGATATTCGCCGGATGAACTCCAGCGTTGAGAATGACCAACTGAAGGACGAGCTGCGAAGCATCGTCGCGAGCATAGGCGGGATATCGCCGGATTTCGACAGCAAGGCGCACCTGTACAACGATCTTGGAGTGCCGTCTGTAAAGGCACTGCATCTTCTGCTTGCGTTGGAAGAACGCTACGGCATTTCCATTCAGGACGATGAGTTTGTTGAAGCCACTTCGCTCGAGAGCTTGCACAGTCTGATGGCGCGGCTTGTGGGACACACTTAGCGCGATGCACGAATTAGAAATTGCGATCTCCCGGCCCGTTCCCGCCACTCTTGTGGAGGAAGTCGAGAAGAAGAGCGTTTATATCTCGCGGCATCTGCAGGCCTTGAAAGTCGCCGATTCAGGATCTCTGGTGCGGCTCACAATCGATGAGCGCGCGCACGCGGCCGAGACCCAAGACAAAGTTCAGCGTTTCATTGCCGCGATGCTCAAGGGCTATCGGAAGTTCGAACGCAAGATCGTCTATAAGAACACCTTCGACCCGCGCTATACCGATAACGTCTGGGAGGAAGCGCAGCAGCGCGATTGGGTTTTTGATGCCGGCTTGGGGCAAGTGTCGCTGCGGGGTCCCGCTTTCGGGCTTTTTCAGTACTTCGAGCACACGTTTCGCGAAATGGCTGAGAAGCAGTTCCGCGCGGACGAGCGCCGGTTTCCTACGTTGATACCGGCCCATGTGCTCGGCCGCGTCGGGTATTTCAGCTCCTTTCCCCAAGCGATTACTTTCGTCTCTCATCTGCATGAAGACTTCGATCTGCTGGATGAATTTCAACGCGCGAATAAAGAGGGTCCGCTCACCTTTCCGCAGAAGGATGTGCTCGATCAGCCGCATCATTGCCTGACGCCCGTGGTCTGCTATCACTGCTATCGGATGCTCGAAAACCAGATCATTCCAGCGAATGAAGTGCGGTCATTCACCGCGGTTGGATCCTGTTTCCGGTACGAATCGCGAAACACGACGTCGCTCGAGCGGCTCTGGGATTTCACGCTGCGCGAGTTTATCTTTGTTGGATCGCGCGAGGGCGTAAAGCAGAAACGACAAGAATCCATGGACGCCGTCAAGGCCTGGGTGGAAGAATTGGAGCTTGCGGTGACATTTGAAACGGCCAGCGACCCTTTCTTTACCGCGGATTTCTCAGAGAAGACATATTTCCAGCTGCTTTCGGATCTGAAATACGAGATGCGCGTCAACCTTGCGCCGGACCGGACCATCGCAGCCGGATCGTTTAACCTGCATAACGATTTCTTCGGAAAAACATTTCAGATCCGCTCCGGCGACAGTACCGCGTTTTCGAGCTGCGTCGGCTTTGGAATCGAGCGCTGGATTTGCGCTTTTCTGGCTCAGAAAGGCTTCGACGTGAAGCGGTGGCCGGAGCAGGTTCAGCCGTTCATAAAATCGGAAAGCTGAGTCAAAGAGACGGTGCGATTGCTCCAATCCATACTGACCCGGTTTTATCGCTACCCGCTGTTTGTCAGCCGATGCGCAGAGGTTGGCCGGAACCTTTCCATGTCGGGCAAATTTCCGCATGTGACGGGGCATACCAGGATTTATATCGGCAACAATGTGCGCATTCAGGCCGGTTTTACTGTCTCCAGCGGCCGCACGTTCGACGATCCAACGCTGGTGCTGGAGGACGGTGTGGTTTTGGGCGAGCGCGTGGTTTTTTCGATCAATAAGCGTGTCGTGGTGGGCGCGGGCACTCATATCGGGTCGCGATGCTATATCTCCGATAATGACGGCCACCCGCGCGATCCCGAGGCCCGCGTGAAGGGATTGCCTCCAGCACCCGAGGATATCCTCCCCATCTCGATCGGGCACAACGTGCGGATCGGTTCTGGTACCTATGTCACAAAGGGAGTAAGTATCGGCGACGGCGCGAGCGTCGCAATGAAGAGCGTGGTTTCGTACGATATCGCTCCGGGAGCGTTCGTCGCGGGTAATCCCGCGCGGCCGATGCCCGGGCGGACAGCTGGCTAAACGTGGGCGGAATTGATGCTCTTCTTCTAAAGATCAAGCGCGGGGAAAACCCTTTTTTCCGGTGGCTGCGCACACTCGGCTATGCGCTTTTCCAAGCCAATCTTCCAGTTCCGCGCGCGCTTCGCCCGGCGCTCGGGTTCCTTTATAACCTGCACTTTCTGATCTGGCTGGCGTTCCGCACGTTCAAAACCTTTGTTTATTGCGAGCCGCTCTTTCGCGCGCGCTGTGCGAGCGCCGGTAAGCGCTTGCATGTAGCTCTGCTTCCGCGGCTCGTCGGCCGTCCAAGTATCCGAATCGGCAACGATGTGAAACTTCACGGCCGCGTGACCATCATCGACGCCGGAGGTGCGGGGGCTGAGCTGATCATTGGAGACGGTGCTCAGATTGGGCATCTAGTTACGTTCGTGATCGCAAGGCAAGTTGTCATTGGCGCAGGGGCAGGGATTGCTTCCGAGTGTTTCATCACCGACACGGATTCGCCGGTTTTCGACGCGGCGCCTGCTCAGCTGGATGCGGCTCCCGTCCAAATTGGGGAGCAGGCGTGGATCGGACACGGCTCTTCCATTCTGAAGGGCGTCAACATCGGCGCCGCTGCCATGGTTGGAGTGGGGAGCGTGGTAGCCGGCGATGTTGCGGATCATTCCGTCGCGATGGGCAACCCGGCACGGATTGTGAAGCGCGCCCGTCCTGAGCCCGTCTCTACCACTGCCGTTCAGGCATGAGGGTGCTCGTCAAGCCGCGACCGGGCTGGGTGGAGAGACCAAGGCGGTCTTCCGATAAAATCCGTAGGTTAGCGCGGCTACGAAAGTGTCTAAAGCGACACAGGTAATCGCAACCGCGTAGGGCGGCCAGATCGCATAGATCAATGGAATCAAAACCAGGAAGTTCAAGCCGGCGGTGACAAAAATAATTCGCGACCACTCCCTTTGATAGCCGAATGCCAGCATGTAGAACGTTGAATATGCGTGCTGGAACGCGAGCAGAAATGGGCTGAAAGCTAGAATTTGCAGCAGCGGGATGGCTGGAGCATATTTCGCCCCGTAGAGTATACGGATGATGGGAGACGCTCCAATCAGCAAAACAATGGAAGCCGCGAGAAAGGGCGCGGAGAGCAGGAGCGCATATTTCCGCAGGAATTCAATCGCATTCTCTCGCGATTTCACGGCCATGTGACTGATGTGAGGATAGAGCGCTGTGACTACCGGCGACACCAGCATCCGAATGACCACCGTGAGCCGGTACGCAGCGCTGTAATAGGCTACGTCAACGGGCCCTGAGCGCAGGCCGAGTATAAAAACGTTCGTCGAAGAAGAGAGCGTCATGGCGGCCATGGATAAGAACACGGACCAGCCTTCCCGCAGCGCTCCCACGGCTTCACGCACGCTTGGCCGGACGAACCGCACGGAAGTTAAGAACGGAATAGAAACTAAGCCCAGAATTCCGGCGAACACGGTGGATCCCGCCTGAAAAGCCGCCGCCCAGAGGTATTGGCTATCGCGATGCACGAATGCAAAAATCAAGCACAAAGAGAGAAATTTCGCGGAGAGATCCCGCCACACGAGATTTTCCATCTTCTGCAGTCCTTGAAAAAGCCAGAGGGGAAACAGCAGATCGCCGACCACGGCCATATAGCTGATCGCAAACAGAGGGAAGTTGGGCCGCAGCTTCGGAGTTGCAAACACGACCGTGACCATGATGACCAATCCGAGCACGGTCAAAAACGCTTTGGCGGCCATCACCGAGCTGAAGATGCGGGAGACTTCACGCGGATTATCGCTGTTGATCGCGATGCGGCGCGTAGCGGTCAAATTGAATCCGTATTCGACCAGAGTGATGAAGTACCAGTTGAAAGCGGTGGCGAACGCGATCAGCCCGAAGTGTTCCGTAGAGAGGATGCGGGACAAGTACGGCAGAACCAAGAGGGGCGCCGCATACGCGCTGATCTGGACTAAGAAGAGCGCCGCAGTGTTTTTAACCAGCCGATGCCGGAGAAGCTTGCGGGTTGGTGTCAGCCATCTCATCGCGCAGGAGATTTGGTTCGGCGAGAGGTCAAGCCATCGATAACTTCAAAGCGCCCTACCCGGTTGTAAGTGTGCATGGCAAGAAGATTCCGATTCCAGGTAGGCCCTATAGTCATAATCGGCTGTTCTTGGTACTCATAGGGAGTCATCTTCAAGATTTCGCTGAAGTTTACGGCGTATCCGTAGCGGCGACTGGAATCCTGACTTGGCCGGATCAGTTTTCCGCCGCATTGCTCGATCATCCCGGCTCCTCGGGCGTTGCGGACGTCGAGCGAAATCGGGTTCGCCGGGTGATACTGCCATGCGCCCGTTAGTGTCTCTGAAAAGAAAAGATAAAGCCCAATCGCTCGGCCGCGCGGCTCGATCAGCGTAATGAAGAACCACCACAGCCCATCGTGCTTGCACACCGAAGTATCCACCACCGGGCCACGGAAGAGTTCTGCTTCGAGCTTCCATTCATCCGGAAATTTAACGCATCGATACAGATGAACCGCCTGGCTCTGCAAGGTCTCGGGAATCATGTAAATCAAGCCATGGTCGCAAACGATGTATGGGTAGGACACGTGTTTACCCGTATCGAGCGCTAACCGCACTTGTCCGATGGTTCCCTGTTCTGACAGTTCCGCGCACGCAATCACCCCGCGCGCGCTCGAGTACGTGTAATCTTCAAAGAACACACAGTGCTTGCCCTCATTTTCAATCAGAAAAGGATCGGCATAGAAGTGATCCGGGGGTGATTCAATCCATCGAAATCCGCGCATGTCCGGTTGCTCGGTCTCGCAAAGCGGAGACCACGGCGCGACTCGCACGGCCATTTGCCAGTGCCCGGCGTCGTCGTTCCGCGCGACCCTCGCCCAGGCCCGCCTTCCTGTCCTCTTCAGAATCTGAGGAACAGCCCACCGTATGACGTCGGCGTTCGCCGGTCTGCGATAGATCTTCCGCTTACCGAAATAACCCGCGGATGGAATGATGCGCGCCTCGACGTGCTCCCAGCCGAAGCGATGCAATTCCCACAGCTTTGCGATAACGAAATGCGCGCTGCCCCAATAGGGCTGAACCCGATTGCGTTTCAGCGACATTCCCGATTCGGTCGCGAATAGACCCTTCATCAGCACAATGCCGGAATCCAGCTGCTCAGTGAGAACTTGAAGAATAACTCCCGAAAGCGGGCTGTGCTCATGCATTTCCCAGAAGTGGGCAGGGCCGCCGCGATAGTAATCGTTATCGCCATGATGAAACGACCAGACGCCGTAACGCGCGGCATTTAATACGTCTCCGCGAAGGATGTTGAACCCGAATCTCAGTAATACATCCAATCGTTTAGCCCTGATTAGCCCAAGTGATTCTTCAGGAAATCTGTGAACGAATCGCTTGGTGATTGGCGTCACGTGAAGGGCTTCTACGCCTTCGAGAAGCTCGGCGCAGTCGACCTCGGCCAGCGGGTCGTTTTCGAGCGACGAAAATCTCTGGTCGAGCTTGCTGTAGAGTGCCCATGCAAAGGCGTCTCGCCGATCGCGATTGCGGATCATGCTCGATAACGTTGCCCACCGCGAATGCGGATGCGGCGGAGGATCCGAAGGAATAGCCGACGCGTTGTAGACGACCAGTTCAAGGCGAGCGAAATCGCTTCGTTTGACATCCGCTAACACACTTGCGAATGCAGCCGCAAGGACCGGGGTGTCAAGCAGGACGCCGATTCGTAACGGCGGTTTTTCGCCGGCTGAAGAGAGGTATAGATCGGACAGCATCACAGGGAGGCGATGGGCTCGCCTAACATCCGCAGCGCGTCATCGATGCTAATTTCGCCGGTGATGGTAATTTCGCCGGCCGCTGAAGTTACCAGCAGCATCGCGATGGTTATAGGGAACTGTCCCGTGACCTTAGCCACAAGCGCTGTCCCGGAGTGCTTGACGCCATAAACCGGCGAAAATTTCGAGACGGATTTGGAGACCGGAGCGGAAAACGACAGCCTCACGTTTTCAGCCGCAGGCCCGAGCTGCCAGATCTGTTCACAGGTGTGTTCGCCCACGGGTCCATTGATTTCATCAAAGACCAGCAGTCGTCCAGGCTCGAGGACAACGCGCCGCCGGTGCGTAAAACTTCCATATCGGCACGCCGCATCGATGAACCCGCCGCTGGCTTCAGGTTTCCATGCGTTAAGCGTCACCGATGGTTTTGACGCCCAACGAAATGGTCCCGCCGCCTTCGCCTGATCGCGACCGTCGATCCGAATCGTGTTGTGCGCAGCCGAGCCTCTGAACCAGTCGCGCTCGTCCGGATCGCTCACGTAGGTGTAGGTTCCGGGGTCGATGAAAACACGTTCGCCGCCGAGCGAAACCAACACGCTCAAGCTGTCCGAATGGCTATGACCTGCGCCTCCGTAACCGAACGGGCCGCAATCCATTTGAAGGAACAGATTGCCGGATTGCAAGAAGGCCGTGCCACTGTCCTCGAAGAGTCGAGGCCCGGAGGGCAGGGAATGCGCTTGCCTCGCCCGCCGCAACGAATCGGCGCCTAACCACCAAGCCGCTTGCTCAGCCACATCGCGTTCGGTTCCAATCCACTCTTCGCGATGAAACAGAATGCCGCAAGTAGTCAGCGTGGCGCGCCCAAACTGATCCCGATCGCCGTACGGGTGGAATAGGCGTCCGCCGTCGTCATCGCCTACAAAGGCGATTCGCCGCGGGGGACCCAGCAGCCAATGCAGATACTCAGCCATGCGCAAGAAAGCCGGCCGCAATCGATCCGGACGCCCGCTGAGCACATACGAGAACAGGAACAGATCGAGCGCGTAGACATGGTAATAGGTGGATTGCTCGAAGTGCGAGCCGTCAGCCTGTATCTGAAAATCGAGTTGGGCCTCGACGATTTCGGCTCCCTTTTCCCGCCAGCGTTCCGAAAGCGCACCGAGCGCTTGCAGGGCGACGGCTTCTCCGAGCAGATGCGTATTGGGAGAGAAATAGGTGGAAAGATTTTCCGCCAAATGACGGCCGTGCTGGTAAAGAGCGGTCACGAACCGGCGACGGAAGGCGGTCGGCATCTCTGGCGCTGTCAGGTGGTAAACCCACATCCAAGACAGGGCGCGAAAAGCCACCTCGAGCGCGCTTGACCAGTTGATACCGCGCTGGAAGGGGTTCTGCTCGAGCCAGTTTTCAAGCTGGGTGAAGATCTCGCGCGTGAACTCTTCGCGCCCGGTCAACAGAAAAGCTTGAGCGAGCAGGACCAGGTGTTGATGCCGGTTCAGCTCCCAGACACATTTGTGATCGCCCACCGAGGAAAAATCGAGGTATGGTATGCGGCGGAAATACTTTGTTCCGGATTCGATTCCGTGGACGTAATCGCGGCGCCAATGGATCTCTGGACCGGTATCGATTTCGCGCCCGAGCAATGGGAAACGATGCGCAAGCACGTCGCGCGCAGCGGATTCGACAGAGGCGGCGTAAGCGGAGCCGCGCAGCGCATCGGCAACGGCCCGCCCATCCGGCAAGGGCAGCCGGAGAGCCGCTTCGGCATGAAACGTAGCGGGAAACGCAGGAGGAAACGCCAGCAGAAGCAGATTCGAAGTTTCCTGCCGGACGCGAAACGCCAGCTCGGCGATGCTAAAGGAGGTACGCATACATCTGTTGCGCGGCGATCAATTCCGCCGGGCAGCGGCTATGCCACGCCCACTCTCCGCGCTTTGGCGACTTGCCTGCGCGGCGCGCCGGATCGGGCTCGCCAGCGAGCCGGCAGCGATAGAGCAGCGATACGAAATGGCCGCGATTGCGTTGTTCCGCTATGCTCTCGACGACTTTTTCAGGCGTCGGATCGAACTCGACCGCACATCCGATTTCAGTTTCCGCGACTTTCCGAACGCGATCCTCGGCCCGTTCCTTGTAGCGGATGATTCCGCCGGGAACATGCCACCCCGCGCCGTAATAGTCATCATCGCGCCAGGTCAGCAGCGTACGTTGTTCTTCGTCCTTGATCAAAAGATCGACATTCACCAGTGGGGTCACCCGGCTGACGAATAGAAAAAGTTCTTCCGGCAAATCCTCGCCCGGAAGTTTCGTGGCCTGTTCGATGCGGTCGATGGCTTCTTTCACTTTTACGGGATCGGAACAGCTACGCACTGGATGCTGGGGCTGCCCTGAAATTTAAGCGGCGCGCGCGCGCCAGCCCGATGGCGCCCCAAAACGTGATGAAAAAGTATTGGAGTGCTTGCGCCAATATGATGTAAGCGATGGCATCCGTGCGGCTGAATCCGAACGGGACCAGGACACTGACCGCTACGAATTGATAAATGCCGACGTAGCCGGGCGTCGATGGCAGCGCGCTTCCCAATGCCAGTCCGGTAATCAGCAAAAGCGCTACGGGCAAGCCGATGGTGAAGCCAATCGCGTGCATTCCAATCTGTGTGGCTACCCCGTCAGAGAGCCAGATGACCAAGGTGAGAGCCATAAACCCAAGCAGCCGCTGAATATCGTGGAAGGCTCGCGCTCCGATCAGCATTTGTTCGAGGATGTGGATGACTTTGACTCGGATCTTGTCCGGAAGAGGAATAAGGCTTAGAAAGTACTTCCAGAGCCGCTCGAGCCGGGGTACCAGGGCGATGGCAAGCGCGCCCGCGAGCCCGATGATCGCAAACGGCCTCGCCGCCCGGTCAAACCATCCCGGCCGCACAGGCAGAGTAAGAAGCACAACCGAGCTGATGATGACCAGGGCGATGGCGTCAGATAATCGCTCGGAGAGGGCTGTCGTGAGAACGAAGGTCTTACTGAGCCCGCAACGGGCGCTGATCATCATCGTGCGGACCAGCTCGCCGGCGCGCGCCGGGAGAAAATTATTTCCGAAATAACCCGCCGCGGTAGCCCAGAAGGCAGTGGGGATGTCCACCGGCGCGCCGGAGCAAAGCAGAATGCGCCAGCGGACAGCGCGCAGAAAGAGGGCGAACGATCCCATTGCCAGGCACAGAGCAATATATTTGAGATCGGCCCGAGACAGAATTCTCCAGACCTGTCCCCATTCGATGCCTCGAAGGGAAAAAAACAAAAAAACGCCGGCAAGCGCCAGCGCAATCAGCCAATAAATAAGGCGGGAGCGCGGGGGCGGGGAAGCAACCTCCGCCGGCAGCGGCACAGGGCTTAGGTTAGCGCTCATACCTGTTGACCCGAGTTCTCCGCTTCGAAGTTGATTCGCTCTTTCTCAATCACTGGCGGACGGCGCAGCACCTGTGTGTGAATGGAACCGATATATTCGCCGACGATGCCGATAAAGAAAAGCTGAAGCGCGCCGAAAAAGAACAGGCCGATCACGACCGGCGCAGTTCCGATTTGAAATCGATTCCAAAAAATCAGCTTATAAACGAGATACGCCATCGCGACCAGGAAGCTCAAAATGCCGATGCAAAAGCCGGAAAATGTGGCTAGCCGGAGCGGCACTTTCGAATGATTCGTAATGCCGAGAATCGCCATGTCATATAGCGTGTACAGATTATTCTTCGTGAAGCCCCGTTTACGCGCCGGCTGGGTAAATGGGACCAGCGCCCGTTCATAACCGAGGTCGCAGATCAGACCCCGAAAATAGGGATACGGATCATTGATAGCGCGCACGTCTTCGATGACCCTCCGGTCGTACAATCCAAAACCGGTCGCGTTCTTCACCAGCTCGATTTCAGAGAGCCTGCCGATCAGGTTGTAGTACGCCTTTCGGACCATGAAGAAGAGCCGCGATTCCTTCGTGTTTGTCTTTTGCGCCAGGACAATTTTGTAACCGCGCTCCCACAGTTCGACGAATTGAGGAATCATCTCGGGAGGGTCTTGAAGGTCGGATGCCATGGCGATGACGGCGTCTCCACCGCCTTGCAGCATGGCATGATACCCGGATCGGATATGCCCGAAGTTGCGATTGTTGACAATAATTTTGACGCGCTGATCCCGGCGCGCGATTTTCTTTAGGGCCGCAACTGTTCCGTCCGTAGAGGCATTGTCTATGAGAATGAACTCATACGAATAGCCTGGCAGCCGCTCGCTGAAGGCGCGAGTCAGGCGTTCATACAGCTCGTCGACGTTCTCTTCCTCGTTGTAGCAGCCGCTGATGATGCTAAGAAATGCCATGATGACCGCGATTGTTGAACCAATCGTCTTTCGAAATGCGCATGCGCGCGGTGGCTCGAACCACGCCGTCCTTCACGCGCCGGCCGGCCGCGTTGAGATCGTCGATAAACCCGAGTGCCTTATACAAACCCCGAGCCGGCTCGTTATCGGCGAACATGTTCAGCTCTACACGCTCGAGCGCAAGTGAATAGAACGCATAATCCAGGATCAGAACGCTGGCTTCACGCGCGTATCCTTTGCCTCGGCAATCTGCTTCGCCGATCAGAATGCCGTATTCTGCCGTCATTCTCTCGCCGTTGATATGGCTTAAACCGATAGCCCCGACACGCCGATCACTTCCGCGCAGTACGATGACGAACTCCTTCCGGTCCTCCCTATCCTTTAATGTGGCAAACCACGATTCGTGTTCGGCCCGGGTGGGGGGCCGCTCGCTGAACAATTGTGACTGAGCCGCCGGATCGGATCGCCAGCGCAGAACATCGTCGGTGTCCTCTATTCGCAGGCGCCGCAAATATACGCGATCTCCGGATAGGATTTCGACGGCCCCCGATTCCGCTCGAGTGGAGGTGCTCATGCGCCCTCACCCATCGATGCCGGCGGGACGAGCAAGTCCCAAGAGACAGGCGTGCCTTTCTCAACGTTCCGCGCCGCGCGCCTGCCCACCACCTCATCGAGGTAGCGCGGGTGCAGGCCATGACCCGGGCGGATCGATCTCACATTTTCCGGGGTCAGCTCTTCGCCGGCCTTCACATCTTCCACGATGAAAAGAGAGCGCCGAAACGTTTTGCTCTTGGATTCCTGGCCACTCGCGCCATAGTGAACAGCGCCGAGAGCTTTCTCCGCAATTCGGATGGCCTGGACCATCTCTTTGAGCTCGTCTGGTTCCAGGGAAAAGGCGGTATCCGGGCCCGGTACGGATCGCGAAATGGTGAAGTGCTTCTCGACGATCGAAGCCCCCAATGCCACCGCTGCCGCTGGTACCGCCACGCCCAGGGTGTGATCCGACAACCCCACCGGAACCTGGAATGCCGCCGCCATGTGCGGGATGGTTCGCAAATTCATCTCCTCCGCAGGAGCAGGATAGGCGCTGGTGCATTTCAAGAGCGCGATTTCATTCGCCCCCGCTCCACGCGCCGCATTCACCGCCTCTTCGATGACGCTGAGGGACGCCATGCCGGTCGAGACGATCAGAGGCTTACCGGTGCGAGCCATCTTTCGAATCAGCGGAATATCCACGTTTTCAAATGACGCAATTTTATGTATCGGTACGCCTATGCTCTCGAGAAAGTCGACCGCCGTCGCATCGAATGCTGTCGAGAACAGATCGAGCCCCAGGCCGTTTGCGATGGTCTTCAGCTTAGGCTGCCATTCCCAAGGAGTGTAGGCTTCCGCGTAAAGCTCGTGCAGCGTGCGGTTGTCCCATAGCGTTCCGCCCGAGATCCGAAAGTAAGGCTTATCAGATTCAATGGTCAGCGTATCGGCTGTATATGTTTGCAGCTTTACAGCATCCACGCCCGCCTCTTTCGCGACCTGGATCAACTTCACGGCTTCATCAAAATCCCGGTTGTGATTGGCGGAAATTTCGGCGATCACATACACCGGATATCCTGGTCCGACGCGCCGTCCATTGATGGTGATGAATGGTGATTCCACGCGCGTGCTCACATTACAGACTGTAAGACATCGGCGAACCTTCGAGCGCCCTGGCCGTCAATGAGCTCAGCGCCGCGGAGCGCCATTTTCGCGCGGCGTGGCTGAGAGGGCGCCAGATCTGAAATTGCGGAGGCGATTTGATGGGGAGAAACAGCAGAGTGATGGCCGAGATTCACTGCGAGGCCAATTTCACCCAGGCCCGACGCGATCGGCTTCTGATTCTCGGCGAGAACAACCGCGATCATCGGAACCCGCATGAAGGCCAGCTCCCAGCAGGTTGATCCTGCGCCGGTGAAAGCTAAATCCGCCCACTGCATATAACCGGGCATATCGCCCACGGCGGTCGCAAGGCGTATGTGGGGGCAGCCGGCGATCTCCTCGCTAAGTTCTGCGAGATGAGCGTTTTCGGCCCCCACGATCACCATAACTTCCATATCGGCGCTCAAACGCTTTACTCCTTGGATGGCTTTTACCGTAAAATTTGCGGGATCGCTTCCGCCCATTGTTATAAGAAGCCTTCGGGCCATGTCAGGCACCCGCCTCTCTCCCATTTTTAAACGGCGAAACTCATTCCGCAGCAGCACGTATGGCGTACCGAGAAGCAGCCGCGCGCCAGGCTCACGGGGGTACCTCAACCGAGACGCTAGAATGTTTTGGTTCAAAATCACGTCCGCGTAGTAATGCGGCAGCTTCGCCATGTCATCGATCACCGCCAGTTTGAACCCGTAATCTTTGACACGCTTCTGATATTCCGAATCGAAATGATATCCGTCCAGTAACAGGAGTTGGCCGTTCTGCCCGAGACTTTCGAGAGTCTGCCAATCGGACCCTTGTGCCTCTAGCGGAGTAACGCTTGCGCCTGACTTGGTTACCTGATCGAGCAGATTAGAATTCGAACACCGCGTCAAGAACTCTACTTCTCCACCCGCCTCCCGCCATGCCTCCGAGGCTGCAATGCATCGCATGAGGTGACCGGCGCCGATCTGGGGGGATGCGTCCACTCGAACCAACAGCCGCATCCCGAATTAACTTACGACATCGCGCAGTGATTCGATGACGAAGTCCGCATCTTCGTCTGTCATGGCTGGAAACATCGGAAGGCTGAGAATCTGCCTGTACGCTTCTTCCGCAACCGGGCATAAACCGGGGCACGTTCCGAATCGCCGCTGGTAATACGGATGGAGATGGACGGGAATGTAGTGGACATTTGCGCCGATTCCACGCTCACGCAGACGCGAGAAAGCAGCTTGCCTGTCTCCGTTCACTCGAACGACGTAGAGATGGAAGGCATGAGTAGCGCCGGCGCGCCTCGTGAGCGGGGTGATTGCGCTGCCCAGAAAGCCCTCGTCGTAGCGCGCCGCGATCTGCTGCCTGCGCCGCACCCATTCGGGCAGCTTCTTCAATTGACTCAATCCGAGCGCGCACTGAAAATCGGAGATGCGGTAGTTATACCCGAGATCGACCATCTCATAGAACCAGGACCCCCGCTCAGACCGCTCGCGATGATCGCTCGAGATTCCATGATTTCGGAACAGCCGCATGCGCTGCGCCAATTCCGGATCGTTGGTTGTAATCATCCCACCTTCGCCTGTAGTGATGTGTTTGACCGGATGAAAGCTGAAGGCCGTGAGGCCGGCGAGCGAGCCTACCCGTTTTCCGGCGAGAGCGGCGCCGAGCGCATGACATCCGTCCGCAATAAGGACAGCATTGCTTTCCGCCGCAATGCGGGTCAGGCTTGCGTAGTCACAGGGCTGGCCGGCATAATCCACTGCGGCAATGGCTTTCGTTCGCGAAGTAAGGCGCTTTTCAACCGATGCGGGATCCACAAGCAAAGTGTCAGGCTCGATATCCGCGAATACCGGAATCGCGCCTAGAAACACAGCGGCATTTGCGGTAGCGGCAAACGTCATCGCCGGAACGATCACTTCATCGCCCGGACCGACACCGGCGGCGTACATCGCGGCGTGCAGGGCCGCGGTTCCGCTGGAAACCGCAACGGCATGTTCCGCGCCGACAAATTCGGCGATTCCCTTTTCGAATCGATCGACAGCCGGTCCAGTGGTCAACCAGTCCGAACGCAGGACTTCAACGACAGCTTGTATGTCGTCTTCTCCGATCGACTGCCGTCCGTACGGGAGCGGCCTACTCGGCGGCGACTGGACGGGCGTCTGATTGTGAGATTTCATCCGTGCTCCCCATGAGCCTATGGAGCTCATTGATCTCCAGCCAGTGGGTGTTCGTATCGCTGGTATAACGGAACCCCTCGGGCAACGGCAAACCCGCCGGAATAATCTGGTCTTTCCACCAGGGATGAACCGGGGTGATTACAAAACTGTCTTCGAGTTCGAGCGAGTGCCTGGCTTCGTCCTCTGAGAGAAGAACTTCATGCAGTTTCTCTCCGGGCCGGATTCCTATCTCTCGCACGCCGCAATCCGGCGCCAAGGCCTTGGCCAGATCTAAAATCCGCATACTGGGAATCTTTGGAACGAAGACTTCTCCTCCGTGCATCTTTTCGATGCTCTTCAGCACGAAATGCACGCCTTGCTCGAGCGTCAGCCAGAAGCGCGTCATGCGGGGATCGGTGACCGTAATCTGGCCTTTTCTACGCTGCTCGCGAAATAAGGGCACGACACTGCCGCGGCTGCCCACCACGTTGCCGTAACGAACGCAGGCGAAACGAATGGGATCGCCGCCGCGATAGGCGTTAGCTTGCACAAACAATTTTTCCGCGACCAATTTCGTTGCGCCATAGAGATTAACCGGATTCACCGCCTTATCCGTACTCAATGCCAGCACGCGGTGCACGCGGTTATCCAGCGCCGCCTCGATCACATTCTTCCCGCCATTGACGTTGGTCTGAATCGCCTCGATGGGGTTGTATTCGCAGGCGGGCACCTGCTTCAGCGCCGCGGCGTGTATGACGACATCGACCCCGACCATCGCCCGCCGCAACCGGTCCACGTCCCGAACGTCCCCGATGAAAAATCGGAGTTGCGGCTGATTGAAGCCGCGCTCGCGCATCTCATGCTGCTTCAACTCGTCACGGCTGAAGATGATGAGTCTCTCCGGGCTGTACTCCCGCATCAGGATTTCAGCGCATTTTTGTCCGAAAGACCCCGTTCCGCCGGTGATCAAAATGTTCTTTTTATGCAAATCAAACATAGAAAGGGTGGTTCTCCGAGGGCCACTCCCTCACGGTCGTGGTTCCGTAAGCGCGCGTGAAAAGCGGCTTGCGGTTTCTTGTCAGCGGCTCAATCATTGTCGAACTGGTGCATGTTTTCCCAGACCTCTTCGCGGGGCAGAAAGGGCGCCATATCTTCGAGGGGCCGCGATTCGAACGACCCGTCAGCCCGCCTGAAGGCTGAGGCCTTCGGCGAAATACCTTGCGCGGGCGAGATGTTCAATTCGCACAGCGCGGGGCCTTCACTCGAGAGAGCGAGGCGGATACCTTGCTCAAGCTGCGCGTTGTTTTCTATTCGAGAGTAACTCAAATCGTAGGCCGCCGCCAAGCGGTCAAAATGCGGATTGTCAACGCCCGAATTGTAATCCGCGCCTACGAAGCGGCCCTCAAAAAAAGAGTTCTGAGTCGACCTGACGCTTTGATATCCGGCATTATTCATGACAAAAAGCTTCACCGGGAAGCGGTATCGCTTGAGGGCCAGCAGTTCCTGAATGTTCGCTTGCAGGCTGCCGTCCCCGGTGACGCAGATGGTGCGCGCCCGGCCCGCTCCTACGCAAGCGCCGATCGCGGTCGGCAGGTCCCAACCGGTCGATCCCCAGCCGCTATCAAATGCCCGCTGGCCTCGCTTAATCCGGTAGGCTTGATAGTAGCTGGCACAATCCAGACTATTGCCGGTGACTACCACATCCGAAGCTAGAGCGAGGTCGGACAACTTATCTACAAAGGCGTAGCTATTCACGTATCCGTTATCCTCGTAAAATTCGGGAACCATGACCGGATAACGCTGCTTCCAGCGATCGCACGCGGCCAGCCACTTTTCCGGAGATCGGTAAGTCGACGGCTCTAAGTGCCGCAGCATCTCTTCCAGAAATTCACGAACGTCACATTGGATCGGGAGATCCGCCTGAATCACCTGATTGTATAGCTGCTTTTCATCGATCTCGACGATGACTTTCTTGGCCTTCGGCGCGAAGCCCGCGAAGTTGAAGCCCAGTTTTTGACAGTTGAGACCGGCGCCTAAGCTCAAGAGCAAATCGCTGTTCTGAACTGTAAAATTCGCCCTCCGCTGCCCGGCGGTACCGAAGACGCCCATATTCATTGGATGGTCCTCTTCGATGACATCCTTCGCTGTAATGGGCAGCAGAACAGGGATCTCAGCCCGTTCGAGTAACGTTCGCAGTAACGGTTGCGAGCGCGCCAGCCGGACGCCGTTGCCGCAGATCATAACCGGGCGCTTTGCTTCCCGAATCATGCGCAACACTTCCTGGACGGCAGCCCTCAGTGTCGCGGCGTCCACGGTCTTCGTCCCAGGCGAATTGAAGCCTTCCAGGCTTGTTTCATCAATCTGCGCGCCCTGTATATCCAGCGGGAATTCCAACATTACCGGTCCGGGACGGCCGCTGGTCGCTTCGTACCAAGCCCGCTCAAGCTCGTGCCGGACCAGGTTGGGGTCACGCACGCTCGAGGCGTATTTCGTGACCGGCTTCGCCATCCCGACCACATCGGCTTCCTGCGGTCCTAATTGGCGTAGCTTCGCAAAATCCGCCATCAAGTTGCGGCGGCCCTGTCCGCACAAAAGGATCACCGGGATCGAATCCACCCAGGCTCCGAGAATTCCAGATAGCGCATTTGTGGCGCCCGGCCCTACGGTTGCCAGACAGACGCCCACATGCTCGCGAACTCTGGCATATGCCTCCGCCGCGATGCCGCACGCCTGTTCGTGGTAATTGCAGTAGTACCGCATACCAGGCTCTCTTCCAACGGAATCCACCAGGTACATGATTCCTCCGCCCGCGACGAGAAACGTATCCTCTACGCCCTTCTGGACTAGAAACTGGATCACGTAATCGGATAGATTCATCATCGTTTCACCTCTCCATCGCCGTCACTTGCCGGTTCCAGGCGTATGTCCTCCGTATTCCCTCTGCGAGGCCGATCCACGGCCGCAAGCCTAATTCGCGCTCAGCTCTTTCCACGGATGGAACGTATCGCGAAGGAGGCGCTCCTGGAACCGGCTCTTGGGCAGTCTCAATCGGGAGTTTGCAATCTGTCTCCTCTACCACCAGCCGCGCCAGTTCAGCGATCGACAGATCCTCCCCCGATCCTACATTGTAAGGATGCGCGGATTCACCTCTGATCAGCATGGTCCACAACCAAATCGCCAGGTCAGCGCCGTATAGATACGAGCGGCGCGTGGTTCCATCGCCGCTAATGCGCACCGGCCTGCCCGCCAGGATGTCGCCAATGAAGTTACCCACTGCATAGTTCTCGTCTAGCGGCAAGTAGGGGCCTACCTGCGCGAACAGACGCGCAATCGCGGCGTCGAAACCATATTGCCGTGCATACATTGCGCACATGAACTCAGAGGCGCGCTTGCCCTGCCCGTATGCACTGCGCGTATCTGATGGGAACGGCGCGCCATTGTAGTCCTCCGGGATATGGGTGAGGTGCTCGGGTTGCTTGCCGTAGACTGCTCCCGAGCTGGTAAACAGAAGCCGCCGCGTCTTATGAGTACGTGCAAACTCCAGTGCATGCCGGGTCGCCTGCAGGTCACGATCGAAAGTTGCGAGCGGCTGCTCTTTGGTGGCATCGAAGGTGCGCTCTGTTGCGCCGTGAACCACAAATGAGAACTCCCCTTCCGGATACTCGAACGAGCACGCATCGCCTTCCAGCAGTTGCACCGACGGGTGTCCGGCCACATGCGGCACTCGCCGTCGGAAACCCGCGGGATTCCGTGTCAACAACGTAATCTTTACGTTTAGCTTCAAATGTTCGTCTGCCCACAATAAGCTCTCGACCAGCCACGTGCCGACATAGCCGGTTCCACCCGTCATGAAGATTTGCTGTCCGCGTAACGGTTCCCACAGCGCAGGGGTGTGCGCAAGCACGTGATCGCGATCCTGCTTCAACGAATCCGTCATGCCTGGCGCAAAGCAACCAGGTGCGCCGCCGGTATGCGGTGAAACATGTCGAGCATATACGCAAGCATCTGGGAATCGATGCCCGGAAACACGCCCACCCAGAACACCTGATTCATGATGAAGTCCGTGTTTTCGAGCGTCCCCGCCACGCGATGTTGAATATCCTTATAGGCAGGTTGCCGCAGCAGGTTTCCACCGAAGAGCAGGCGCGTGGCGATCTTCCGCTCTTCGAGGAAGGCAACTACCTGATTACGATTGAACGGCGCGCCGGGCCGTACCGCAATCGGGAAGCCGAACCAGCTCGGCTCCGAATTAGGCGTCGCCTCGGGAAGTACGAAGAACTCTTCGAGATCACTGAGCCCGTCGCGCAACGCCTTGAAATTCGCGCGGCGCTTCTCGATGAAATGGGGCAGCTTCTTCAGCTGCGAAACGCCGACCGCCGCCTGCATGTCGGTCATCTTAAGGTTGTAGCCGATATGCGAGTACCTGTACTTGTGATCGTATCCGCAGGGTAGGTCGCTTACGGGCCAATCGAACCGTTTGCCGCAAGTATTCGATTTTCCGGGTTCGCACCAACAATCGCGGCCCCAGTCGCGGAACGATTCGACAAGGGTCTTCAGCAGCGGCTTCTCAGCGAGCACGCATCCGCCTTCGCCCATTGTGATATGGTGCGCGGGATAAAAGCTGACCGTCGCCAGATCGCCAAACGTACCCACCTTCCGACCATCATACGTGGCGCCTACAGCGTCACAGCAGTCCTCAACCAGCCACAAATCGTACTTGCGAACGAATTCCATCACCGCGCGGAGGTCGAACGGATTGCCCAGCGTGTGCGCGAGCACTACCGCCCGCGTACGCCTTGAACGAGCCTCCTCCAGCTTGGTGACGTCTATGTTGTAGGTAGGAATATGTTCGTCGACGAACACCGGAATCAGGCCATTCTGAATGATGGGATTCACAGTTGTCGGGAAACCCGCCGCAACGGTAATCACCTCATCGCCCGGCCTAAGACGATCGTCCCCCAGCTTGGTTGAAGTCAGGGCAGTAACCGCCAGCAGATCCGCCGAAGAACCTGAGTTGACCAGCGTCGCAGTGCGGATGCCGAACCAACGCGCAAACTGCTTTTCGAATTGCGCGGCAAAGCGCCCCGTGGTCAACCAGAAATCGAGCGACGAATCCACCAGCGAGCGCATGTCCTCGGCATCGAAGACGCGGCCCGAAACCGGAACGGCGCTTTCACCGGCAACGAATGGGGTCTTGCCAAATGCGGCTTGGTGATACTCATCGACCAGATCGAGAATGCGCGGCCGCAAGCTCTCGGCCTGAGAGCTCATCGGAATACCGGCTCTCTTACCGTCGCGCCCTCGGTTACCGGCGTTTCGAAGAAATCGCGATACCAGGAAATAGTTCGCTCGAGGCCTTCATCGAGAGTAAACAGCGGCTCCCATCCCAACTGCCTCCTGGCTTTTTCCGCGCTTAGATACTGATGCCGGATCTCATTGCATGCTTCGTTGCGGATGTCCGGCTCGAGCGAGGAATCCATCTTCCGAAGAATTCGCTTTACTAAATCCGCGACCGTGACCTGAATCTCATTCGAGAAATTGAATGCCTGACCCCGCACCTTTTCCGCATCCGAGAGCAGTTTCTCGGCGAGCAGCATATAGCATGCGGCTCCATCCTCGATGTAGAAGTAATCCCGCACAAACTGGCCATCGGAGCGAATCACCGGACGCTCGCCGCGAACGACGGACCTTATCGTTCCCGGTACAATGCGGTTCCAGTTCAGATCGCCCCCGCCATAGAAGTTGCCGCAGCGGGTAATCGCAACGGGAAAACCATAGGTCGCCCCGTAAGCCTGCGTGATCAGGTCCGCGCAGGATTTGCTGACATCGTAAGGGTGCCGCCCCTCCAGCGGCGTGTCCTCCGAATACGGCAAAGCTTCCTGGTCTCCATAGGCCTTGTCTGAAGACGCCACAACGATAGCCTTCACCGTGGTTGAGCGGCGACAGGCCTCGAGTACATTCCAGGTTCCGGCGATGTTGCTCTCGAAGGTCGAAATCGGGTTGCGATTTGCGATACCGACGATGGTCTGCGCCGCGAGATGGAAAACCGTATTGATCTCATATTCTCCCA
>JBAUUG010000497.1:0-8724 GCA_049582585.1 Bryobacteraceae bacterium
ATGTAACATCTCTGATTCCGCCGCCTTGAAATGGAAAAGCCCCGGTATAATAGGCCCGGCGCATTTCGACAACGTTTTTTGGCCCGCTCGCACCTCCTTTCTTGGGCGCATATGTCCCGCCGAATAGAGCACATGCCGGACATGACATGCAGAGGCCAGAAATCCCTCCGTCGCCACCTTTCTTGTGCGTAGTCAACCAGCAGTTGACTTTAAGCACCTCTCTGACCTTCCGCATGATCGTCCGCCGCTCAACCGCTTTGAGCTTCTCTCCGAAAATTATCGGGCGCTCATCACCTTCGCCAAACTCATAAGTATTCACCTCGTCGCGGGACTCGGTGACGAACTGACCGAATCCCTTAAGTTGTCGCAACACCACTACCTGGTACTTCATCATTTGGTTTTCTCCTGCGGTTGGGCTTGTGGTTGCGTTGTGACCGGTGCCTCGTGGTTCGAGGTTTGCGGCGTCGGCTCCGGGCGGCTGAAATACGCCAACGTGTAAATCATTGCTCTCACCAGCTCGGTCCGCCGGTAGGTCTGATCGCGGTAGGCGAGCAGTTTCTCCGCAGCCAGACGCAGCGCCCTTTCCTCTCTGTCACGGTTCTCCGCAGGCCGATAGTGGCCCTCGCGCGTTGCCATTGCCAGGTGCAGGCCTTTTCCGGTCATAGCGTCGACCAAGCTGGCGAAGTCTTCTTTTTCCTTCAGCCTCCGAAGAGTTTCATTCATCCCCCGGATCACTTTCCCGGCGTTGTCGACGCGGTTCTTGCCACCGCCGATCCAGATGTCGCGCAAGAACGCGAGTCCAGTATGCTCAGTCAATTCTTCTACCATTTTTCGTACCTCATTCTCACTTGCCTTGATCGATCCATCAGCCAGGAAAGTCCCGAAGGCATAGGGGCTTCGCTGGAGATCCGTAATCGCACGGGCGTAAGACCTCCTAGTCGAGTTCAAGAGTCGGAGAGGCGTTCTCAGAATCGGCCATTCCGCAGCATCGATCGAAAGGCTCCCGCAAGTCAGCAAATGCCTCGAACTTACCGGATTTGAGACTATAACCGCCCCTTTCAGCCCGTACCTGTAAAGGCGATCTACAATCTGCTCTTCGCCCCTTTCGGGATCGGCCGCCAGCTCTCGCAGGACAGCCTGCCGATCCGTGCCCCGCAGCGTGATCACCGCAATATGTGGATATACCCCGCTTGACGAGATCGTACCTGGCGCACCAAGTTCTACAATCCTTGCGCTAGCGGCGGGCCCGAGGATCTCACGCCATTCCAGGCGTCCGAAAAGGTGTTGGGGCATGATACATAAGCGATACAGCTGCCGTTTTCCATCCGGATCGGTTGCGATGAGATCCCACCACTTGGAACACCACCCGCAGAACGAAACTCCTTTTTTCATAGGTGGTTCCTTCTTGATTAGACGCATGTGGGTGGTGTAGAAGACTTCGACCGTACCACCGAGCGGCGAGATTTGGGGAAACGCTGCGGCGGAGAGATTCCCTTGTGGGAACTGGCTGCAGGCAGGACATGTTTCGAGGGGTTCTTTCCGCATGTACCGCTCGTAGTCGCGTGCCGCCTCCCTCTTTGGATCCGGGGGCAACACTGCAGGATAGACATCCGTGTCCGGCACCAGCAGATCCCGAAGATCATAACGGAAGCTTTCGTCGGAACTCTCGGGTTTCTGCGCCGCTGAAAATTTGACGAGCTTCGCTTTGACGAAAGGGGCCATCCGCTCTAAGATGCTCCGCAATGTCTGGGTGTACGTCGTCCCGGGTTGCCGAAAGCCAAGCAATTCCATATGCTGGACTGTGATTGCGCCGTGCCTTGCACCGGCCATGAGGCACGCCGAAGGTAGCTGCTTCTTATCGACATCGCATAGGTCACGCAAGGTGTTATACGTGATGCCGCAGACGCGCCCGTAAAGGTATACCTCCTCCTTCTCATCAGACCAGTTTGAGGGATTCCTTTCGGCGGCTTTCCTCTGGCGCGCGCAGTATTCGTTTGCGAATGCAGTTGCTTCTGCGATGAAGGCGTCCGGATCGGAAGCCAACTCCAGGAAGCTGCGCTCCTCGGTATAAATCCTCGTGTTGCTGTTGTCATATCGCAACACGCCCTTGCTACCGCCGAATTGGTCTTTCAAGAACCGGTTCACTTCTTCGATCAAGGGGAGTTGGCCGGTCAACGGTCCTATATTGAGAGTCGACGTCGGCGAATACAGCAGCGGCGTGGCTGACCCGGTTTCCGCCAGCACGTAATCGAAGGCGCCGATCACCAGTGGCGAAATCGGATGCTGCATCAACTCAATGGTGAATAGCCTGTAACGTACTGTATCGATGACCGCATTCAGCGCCCGCACAAGGGCATCTGAAATGCGTTGCTGAGAAATGGCTCGGTCACATTCGCTGACCACATCCTTCATTCGATTGCGCTCAGGGGTAGACGCGCGGCGACCGGAGTCATGATGAAACTCGACGATGAAAAGAATGTCGTCAAGATCAACCTCAGTAAGGACGCCACGGGAATGGGTGTCGATTCCCACCTTCAAGATTGAGCGCAATTCCTCGTATTTGATATCACCCAGGCTCACCCGATGAGGTCCCCGCCCTGCTCTCTGCCAGGCAGCAGATGTCTTTCCAAAGTCATGCAAAAGGGCTGCCCACCGCATAACCTCTTTATCCGCGTCGGAGTAAATCTGGGTGAACGGCAATACCGCGTGAACAAGCGAGTACACGCCAAGGCTGTGAACCAGGAGGCTCTCCCCGGATGACTTGCCATGATAAAGATGGAAGTCGAGCCCGCGAAGAATTTCGATCGCTAGTTCTGGTGTTAATGCCATCTACGGCGGCTGTCCTTTAAGGCCGCAGAATAGCAGTCCTAAACAGGTTCGCGCATCGTGAAGGTTCCGCCGCTATTTGCACGCGGCACCCCAGATCATCCGCATCTTACGCCGATCCACTTCGCCACCTCCTTAGATTGCGAACAAAACTCCCGCCACATCATTGCCACTCCCTTTCTCTCCGCGCTATCCAAAGCAAGTGCCCAAAAATCCCCAAACCTCTCACTCTACTTCTCCCCTAGAGTCACCAATTTACAGCGAGCCCTCTACCGGACCGATCAGCGCTCGCGGGAAAATACCTCATAAATTTCGCTGTGCCTCCCCAACCCGCTTCGCCGCGCCAACCTCAAATGGCTTCGTTTTTTCAAAATCGAAACGGCCGCCCCGATTTGGCTTCGTTCCGGAAAACAGCCGCAAAGCCCAGTTCATCCGGCAAATTCGCACAGTAAGAGGTCACCCCCATTTGGCTTCGTTCCGCAAAATAGGCATCTCCCGCCTTCGGGAACTGAACAGTTCGTTTGGTAATTTCGGCCCCGAGCCGCGGTTTGGCTTTGCTTCGCAAAAGCGGGTCACGCCGCGTGCTGTTTCCCAGCTCTGGCTTCGTTCCGCAAAACGCGCATCGCCCCGCCTGCCGCCGGAACTGACCAGTTCGTTCGGTAATTCCGCCCCGAGCCATCCATTTGGCTTCGTTTCGCAAAAACGCCTGCTCACCAGCCCTCAACAGCAATCTCGCCCTTGCCCCAAACCGTTTGCCGCCCCACGCCGGTCCATCTCGCCGTCTTGAGATACGGCATGAACTCCGCCAGGTCGCCCTCGTAGTCGGCTTCACCCACAAAGCCGCCGATCGGATGCACCTGCCCGGTCCGGCTGCTGAGGCGGGTCACGCCGACGTTCCGAATCTCGCAGCGTGTCATCCGTATGGTGCCGGCGCGTTCACCGAACGCTCGAAAGTCGATACCGAGTGGTCCGCCGCCGTACAGTTCCCGCAGTGTGCTGATTCGGTCGCGCGCGCGCGAGGCGAGAATCCCGAACTCCGGGATCGGCGCAATCCGCTGTCCGCTTTTTAATTCCGTCGGCGTGATGAATCGGACTCGCAAGCGGGCAACGGGCTCTTCGGCGGGAGCCAGGCTCAACTCCAGCGGCGGCATGTCCTGATGCACCGTCATCGAGCCATTTTCATAGACCTTGGCTACGGAACTGCCTTGCTCGCTCAATTGCGTGACGCTCGTCAGTTCCACCTTCCTGCGGCCGGGACCCAGCCCCTCGCGCGCCAATTGCGCGAACGTCAGAACCAAATAAGCAATCGCCGGCGTCTCCGTGTCGAAGAGATTCAGGTCGAAGTGGAAGCGAGTGCCCGGGGCGAACGTAAGCCCGTCAAGATGCATCGCCCGAAATACAAAGGGTCGCGGCCAATCGGCCAGCCCGCTCGGACCCGGCGCCGTCGCCGAGGGCTCGAACATCCGCGCATACGGGCAACTCTCGCGCCATTCGCATCCACTGACCCCGCTGCACCCCGGCACGCATGCAATTCGCCGGAAGATTGTGCCGAACGCGCCGCGCAGAATGTTCGCTGATTTGCCCTCTGGAAAGTGTATTGAGTCCCGTGCGACAAAGGAAAACCGCAAAGGCTGCAGCCGGAATTGCAAGCTCTCATTTTAGAGATGTGCGAATGACAAAAACCACACCCGGGCGCAAATGCAGAATTTGACCCGAGAGTAGCCGTCAAGCGAGGGGTACGATGCTACATAGAGTGGCCGGCGGGAACCGATTGCGGGCGCGTCACTGGGGGAGTCGCCCGAGTGCGTGGGTCAGACGCCGCGTCCCGCGGGCCGTCATTTTCGGGGCTGCACCTCAACCTCGATAGCGGCGTCTTTGGGCAGCGGCACATCGACCACTCGCCCGGCCTGCAAGTAGGGCGCCATAACTGCCGGGTTGGCATACTCGAGACCGCGCCCGTTGTCGATTGCCACCAGCGTGTAACGGCCCGGCGCAGCCCAGTTGAGCGTGAATGTTCCATCGCTGTCGCTCTGGTCGCGCGGAATGTAGTTGCCATGGCTGAAATCCAAGGGCAGAAGAAGCACCATCGCGCCTGAAACGGGTTTATTGCCCCGGACAGCCATGCCGTCCACCTTGTTCAGACCTCGTTCCGCATGAATGGTGAGTTCAATTTGCGCTCCTGAAGAAACATCCAACTGACCGTTGGAGTAGGCGCCCCCTTTCGCCGCCACGCTTTTCAAGTAGAGTTCGGGGGTGTTCGCCAGACGGAGATCGTAACGCGCCGGTCTTACATCGGGCATTGCGAATGAACCGTCCTGGTTGACGAAGGCGAACGCCGTTTGACTGCGGTCGGCGGCGTTCTCGAGGAAAACAGCAAGCCCTTGCGGAATCTCGCCGCTGAGAACGACTTTTCCGCTGACCGAAGTCTTGACGGCCTCGCTGAGATGCACGGTCGAATCGGAGGCGAGGCTCACCGCCTGCGACCCGATTGCGGCCGATTGCTTTTCCCCAGGAAGGCTGGTGGATAGGAGATAATTTCCGGGCGCTACTCCGGCCAGTGCGGAGTTGGTGAACACGGCTTGCACGCTAAGCAGCGCCCCGCCTGGTCCAATCTGCGATAGGCTTCCAAAAATCTGCTGGTCGGGTTGTTTTTCAATTCCGTCCAGCGAAATGTGCAGAGCGGGAACAGGCCGCAAATTGAACTGGATCTCAGCCCTCCCTCCCGCTTCCAGCTTCAGCGGGGTTGCAGCCTCGGGAGTCGTGGCGCCGCCGTAATAAGTCGTCGGGTAAGCCACGTCCAGCTCGGGGTCGACAACTTGCTGCTCTCCCGATACGGCCGGCAACTGCGGCGTCTGCGCGTACCAGGGACGGCCAGTCACGGCGACATAATACGTGCCGGGCGCAAGGTTGGCGAAGTGAAAACTTCCGTCGGTAGCGGTGCTGGCCGTGCTTTTCAATCCGGTCTGAGGTATGCCTCTGTAAAAGGATTGCCCAAACAGATAGACCGTCGCATTGCGAACCGGATCACCGGCATCGTCGATAACAGAACCGGCGATGCTCGCGGGCGAATCCAGAGGAAACACGATGTGTTCGGAATCGCGGCCCGGACCCACCGCGATGGCGGTTGAATACTCATCGAGCTGCTGATATGTCTGCGACCAGCCGTGATAGTTCACCTGCAGCAGGTACTTGCCGCGGGGCAGCCCGGAGAACGCAAACTCGCCGTTTTCACCTGTTACGCAGGAGAGTTGACGGTCGGCGCTTTGCGCGACGAAAATGGATACGCGAGCTCCCTTCACAGCGGCGCTTGTTTGGCGCACCACCTGGCCCGCAATTTTGAAGCCAGGCGTCTGAGAGCTAATCAGCAGGGCAGAGCCCAGAAGGCATGCAGCTAAGCGCCGCGCGGCGGGGGAACTGAGCCGGAGGCCGTACAAGCTAATTCCTACTCCGTTGACTCAACTTCACAGCGACTTCCGCTTTCTGGCCCGCAGCTAAATTGACGCTTTGGCTCGGATACCCGCCGAGCACTTCCGGATTCGCGTACTCCAGCCCGTCAAGACTGTTGAAAGCGTACACCTGGTAGGAACCCGGAGCAAGGGTGAGCTGCAGTTCCGGCGCCGTATCTTGCATTGCAAACGAGAGCGCTGTGGGCTCTGCTAAAGAAGAGCTTCTAACGACAACCAGAGAACCGGAGGTCCGATGTTCATCAGAAGCGATCTTGGCGCTGAGGGTAGCGCAATCATTACTCAGATTGATGGTGAGCGGCTGCGCTTCGCCGTCTGAACCGACTACCAGGTAATCCCGCAAAAGATCCACGTTTCCGTACCACGCCGACTCCACGCACTCGTTTCCGATGCTTTGCGCGCTCAGCCTGTATTTGCCGGTAGAGACGTTATCAAACGAGAGGCTTGCCGGTTCATTATGTGTAGTCATCCCATATTGCTCGGGATGGAAAGGATCAGCGGAGAAGAGCATTGCGTTAATACCGGGATTGAATTGCGGCTGCTGCTGCGGAGCTTCACCCTGGGTAGCGGCGGCGTGGTTCACGGTAACCGGAATGGAAGCGGCGGGATGAAGCAGAATCTGCAGATTGGGGATGTCCGCTCCGTTCACCGATATCTCTTGGCGCGCTTCGTAATTACGCCCCTGTGGGGTGGCCGCCGATAGCGCCACGGTCCACGTGCCGGACGGGACCGCCTTCAAGACGAAACGCCCTCGCGCCGGGTCCAGATCTACGCCTTGCGATAGAACCTGCTGCCCGGTAGAATTCTCGAGTGCAATCGACAATCCTCCGTTGGGCGCAGCCGGGTAGCCGCCGATCGCGCCAGCGACTCGAAAGCCCCGTTGCGCCCGGAGACGTAGGTCGGCGCGAAACTCCTGGCCCGGTTGTAGTTCGATGGTCTGCGCGGAAGTCAACTCCGAAGCATCCGAATAATAAGCTGGGGCACTGACTTCGAGCGGCGCGTTCCAGCTTGGCCCGGGCAAAGCATGCCCGGCGGCGAATACAATATAGCGGCCCGGCAGAAGATCGTCAATCCGATACGAACCATCTTCGTCTGTTGACGCGTTACTTTGCAGCTGCCATTGTTTATGGCCTTGATTGATCTGCGCGGTTAAGACCTGCAATTGAGTTTGCTCAACCGGCTCGCCGTCCCGGTCCGTGACGCGGCCGACGATCCTGCCGGCGGGAAATAACGTCAGCCGGAAATCGTTCTTGCCGGAAGTGACTGGATATGCTTGATTCGGCTGGCTCCCGTCGGCCCCTGGCATGGCGCGGGAATCGAAAAAGCCAGGCTTGGTCACGGAAAAGTTCACCGAACCTTCGGGAATGTTGTGGGCCTCGAATCGCCCGTCGGCCCCGGTGAGAACGGTAACGGAGCGGGCGGCCCATAGCTGGACCAGAGCGTGGCGAAGCGGCTCGCCGGTGATGGCGTTTACGACCGTCCCGGTGACGGTTCGGGCAGTCGCCTGGTTTTCATTCAGAAGCGTGCCCTGAACCGGGGCTTGCACTTGATGCCCGTAACAGATGAGCGGCAGGGCTGCGACAACACTAAGCCAATACGTACTCATGCGCGTATCAACATATTAGAACCGTGGATGGACATCCAGGTTCCCGAAAGCTATTGCTGGAAATACGGGGCAGCTATGCGGCCGCAGTTTCCGAGAAAGCGCTCGCATCGTTTAGTTGCTCGATGGCCGTTTGGCCTAAGTTGAGGTTAGTCGCGTCGATCAAGTCGTTCAACTGATCTAACGTTGTCGCGCTGGCGATGGGCGCCGTGATGCTGGGGCGGGCGATCAGCCAGGCGAGAGAGACTTTCGCGGGAGTGGAATCGTATTCCCGCGCGACGCGGTCTAGAGCATCGAGAATCTTGAAGCCACGATCATTCAAATACTTCTTCACCATGCCCGCGCGCGGCCGGTTTGCCAGATCGTTTTCCGATCGATACTTTCCAGTCAGAAATCCGCTCGCCAACGAGAAGTAAGGAATGACTCCCAATCCGTTCTCGCGGCAGACGGGTTCCAGCATGGTCTCGTAATCGGCGCGGTCGTAGAGATTGTATAAGGGCTGCAGGCTTTCATATCTCGAATAACGCCGTTCTTTGCTGACCTCCAAGGCCTGAGAAAGGCGGTCGGCCGTGTGGTTAGAGGCTCCGATGGCCCGGACTTTGCCTTGCTCGATGAGGCGGGAATAGGTCTCGAGCGTCTCCTGTAACGGCGTCTCGCGATCGTCTTGGTGCGATTGGTAAAGATCGATGTAATCGGTTTGCAAGCGCTTCAAAGAGGCTTCCACTTCACGCAGGATGTAGGGCCGTGACAATCCTTTTTGATCGGGGCCCATTTCCATTCCGACCTTAGTCGCAATGATGAGGTTCTTGCGGTTGCGCCGCTGCTTCAGCC
>JBAUUG010000498.1:0-16843 GCA_049582585.1 Bryobacteraceae bacterium
AGGCATTCGCGGGCGAAATCGCTTGCTGTATCGGCGATGCGAATGTTCGTTCCAGTGCGGACAGGCAGGCCTTCCGCTCCCACTGTTGTTGAGACAACAGGTGTAGAGGACGCCATGGCTTCAAAAATCTTCAGCCGCGTCCCGCCGCCGACCCGCAGCGGAACGATCGAGACCGCGCTCTCCCACAAAAACGGCCGCACATCGGCCACAGTACCGGTGATCGTGATCAGCGGATCTTTGGCTTCAGCGAGTAAGGATGGCGGAGGGTTTCTCCCGACGATTGCCAGCCGGCAATCCGGCTTTCTGGCTCGAATCAGCGGAAAGACCTCATGCAGAAACCAGCGCATCCCGTCCAGGTTAGGCATCCAGTCCATGGATCCGACGAACACCAGATCGTGCGCCCGCGGCGCCTGCGCCCGCGGCGCCTTGATTGAGCGCTCGAAATAATCCACATCCACGCCGGTAGGAACGGAAGATATACGGGTGACGCCAAACCGCTGGCACATCACCCGTTCATCGGTTTCGGAAACGGTAACGACATGCGAAGCGGCGCGGGAAACGGAACGCTCCCACTCGAACATGCGGCGCGCCTGAAGCTTAAAATAGGCGCGGTGTACCGGCGTTAGCGCAGTCTTCGCGTGACGTTCCCAAATCAGAGTTTCGACGTTGTGCTGGAACAGCACCCAGCCGCTCATGTCGTCGATGTTGACACTGGGCGTGAGGAAATCGCAGACTTTCGCGTCGAAATCCTGCTGCGAGATCAACCGCGCGATCGTCTCGCGCATAGCGGACGAGCGATAGCGCGAGCCAGCCACGGGAACCGCTGAAAAGAGTCCCGCAATAAGCTGGCCGGCAAACCGAATGGAGCGCTTCGAGACCACGTTGTGAACAACCGGATATGCGCGCGTCGAGTACTCTGAGCTGCGCCGCACTCCTTCCGGATTCGACGGGTCCTCAAAAGCAACGTAATGGATTTCGTGCTGCTGGTGAAGCTCTTTCAGCATCTCGAGCGTGCGGATTTGGCCTCCCCGCGTCGTGGGATGCAGAAAGTCCGTCTTCACCCAAAGAATTCTCATACGGCCACTTGGGCCATGGAAGGATGCAGCAAGCCTTCCCAATGCTCCTCCCGGCGTCCGGTGATGAAGAGGTCGCCCCAAAGCTGCAGGTTCAGCAGGCGCCAGAGCCGGTCGGTTGCATCTTCCGTTTGATTCCGCTGGCGCGAAATGAGACTTTGCACGTAATCGAGATCCACATATTCCGACAGCAATCTCTTTCGATCTAGAAGCAGTCGAAAGAGCGGCTCGGAACGGCTGTCCAGCAGCCATTGACGCAGTGGAGTCGGAAATCCCATTTTCTTTCGATAAATGATGTCATGCGGAAGGAGGTCTTTAACGGCGCGCTTTAGGATGTACTTCCCTGCTCCGTTTCGGATCTTTAGGCGGGAAGGAACACGGGAGGCAAACTCAACGAAAGGATGATCGAGAAACGGAACGCGGCTCTCGATTGAGCAAGCCATGCTCATTTGGTCTTGCTTCATCAAGAGCTCCACCAGATATGTTTTCTGGTCCGCATAAAGCATTTTTGAAAGCAATGACCCGCTTCGCGAAGTCCAATGCGCTATGTACTCCGCATAAGGCTTCGCAGGTTGGCTGTCTTGAGCCTTCAGCATCGACTGGCGCTCGGCTCCTGAGAACGCGCAATAGAAATTTTCAAGCTGAAGTGATTCGAGAGTTCCCTCGCGGCCGAGGAACGTGTGCTGGAGTTTGCGGCGCAAACCGGCCGACAGTCTGGGCGAATCGGCGATGAGATGGCGGATTCGGGCGCGTACAGTTCCAGGAACAATACTGTAAGCGTCGGCCCATCGCCGATTTCGCAAAAAGTGCTGATAGCGATGATAACCGCCGAACAGCTCATCGCTTCCTTCGCCCGTCAGGACAACTTTCACGTGATCGGCCGCTAGGCGCGAGACGAAGTACAAGGACACGCTCGATGGCCACGAGATCGGCTCGTCTTCGTGCCAAATCAAACGAGGAAGAGCGTTGAAAAATTCTTCCATTCCTATGGTGACTTCGTGATGATTCGTGCCGATCGCCGCCGAGACTTGGCTGGCATATTGCAGCTCGCTATAAACCGCCTCCCGATAACCCACCGCAAAGGTCTCGACCGGCTCACTGCGCAGGCGCTTCATCAAGGCCGCAATAGCGCTCGAATCCACGCCGCCGCTGAGGAACATACCGAGAGGCACGTCGCTCATCAAGCGCGTCCGAACGGCTTGCTCTAGGCGTTCCCGGCAGTCACGGATCCATTCTTCATCCGTCTTTCGTTCAGGCACGCCTTTCCGCGGAATGTCCCAATATTGGCGGATTTCGACGGAACCCGTTTTCGCATCCAGTGTAAGCGTGTGGCCCGGCATCAGTTTCCGAATGCCGCGGAATAAGGTCTCCTCGCCACTCATGTACCCGAACGCAAGATACTCAGGCAAGGCCGTCTCGTTGAACGCGGTCTCGATTTCCGGATGACGCAGCAGCGCCTTGATTTCAGATGCGAATGCAAAACACCTGGAATTAGAAAAATAATACAGAGGCTTGATGCCCAGGCGGTCGCGTGCGCAAAAAAGCGATTGACGTTCCGCATCCCAGATCGCGAACGCGAACATGCCGCGCAAGCGCGACACGCAGTCGTTTCCGTACTGCTCGTACGCGTGTACGATCGTCTCCGTATCGCAGCGGGTTACGTATCTATGGCCGGCGCGCTCGAGATCGGGTCGCAGAGCGGCGTGATTGAAGATTTCGCCGTTATAGGTAATCCAAACAGAACCGGTTTCGTTGGACATGGGCTGTCGCCCGCCCATCACATCGATGATGCTCAAACGGCGATGTCCCAGAAATGCTGCGCCGTCCTCGCGGATGCCGTGACCATCCGGCCCCCGATGCCTGATCTCGTCGAGCATGCGCTTCAGGTCCGCGAGACCCGCGCTATCACGGCCAAAGTTTACAAATCCGGCGATTCCGCACATCAGGATTGACCCCGAAATCGGGACCGGAACTTCTTTGAAAGATTCGCCGAAGGAGCCGGACGCGACGATTTCGGACCAACAGGAGCGGACGATTGAGGCTGAATTTTCGCCGCTTGCCAGGATGGCGTGGGAAGCTCCTCCACGGCTTCGGTGTGTGTTTTAGCCAAAGAATCTCTGCTGATCTTATGGAGCGCGGCAACCAAGGCGAACAGTATCGCCAGCGTGTGGGTATACCCGACACTTAGAAAGAAAATACCGACTGAGAGCGCCGATAATGACGCGAAGAGATAGAATCCGCACTTTGCCAAGTCCGAATCCACTCGCCGCGCCAAGCGGTAATCGGAAAACGCGTATTTGACGCATAAGAATAGCGTCGCAATGAACAGGATGAAGCCCGGGAGACCGGTTTCACTGGAAATCTGGGTGTAGGTATTATGCGAGACGAGCTGAATACCGCCGGCGCCGCTACGATCATGGCGCTCCTGCCAGCTTGCGGGTCCAAATATCCCGGGCCCCACTCCAAAAACTGGATGCTCGAAGGTCATTTGAACACTCTGGATGAGAAGCATCTCGCGTCCTTCGCTTGAGCCGATATCACCGTCCAAGCGTTGGCGGGTCTCGTCATCGAGTTGCTCGGCAGTATGCGGCGCGAAAACTGTCGTAAATCGGATTTTCAGATAGTCGGGAAGGAGCGCGATGCCCGCGGCTACCACGACGCCCGCGAGAAGGCCAATCAGCAATTTTTGCCCCACGCTCGCAAAAAGCAACACGATCAGAATGAGGGCGCAAAGCGCAACCAGGCCGGAACGGGAGCCGGTTCGGGCAAAGACTACGAAGACCGGGACGGTGCATAAGAGAAACAACACTTTGCGGAACCCGCCGGCTCGGCTCGCTTTCAACCACCAAAACGGGAGTCCCACCACTAGAATTAAGGCAAATTCATTCGGATCGGCAAAACTGCCGTTCACAAGCGAAAGCCGGCCCTCTATCTCGCGGCCCACAAAAAAGCTGAGGATGCTTGCGGTCAACACGGCATACGCATAGGCCCCCGTCACTTTGCGCAAGTCGGGCTCGCTCTTTACGGTTTGGCAAATAATCGCAAAAATCAGAAAGGCTTCAAGCGCCATTACCAGTGAATCCACGCTCCCCCCGCGCCAGGTGCTGAGTGGGAAACAAATGAGAACCCATGCCGTAAAGGCGGCGAACCATCGCGCAACGCTGGAGGAGAAGAGACCCGCCAGTTCGCCGCGCAAGATCACTAAGAGGGTGAGGGCGATGAGAAGAATAAGCGGAATATGAAGAAACCAGATAGCCGAGACGTCGAGCACGCGGCTGACGATCAGAAAAATATAGAAGGCGAGCAGCTTAACACTGAGGCTGGACTTGACCGGATAAGCGGCGTCTGTGAAAAACGGGCGATCTTCCGCTAACTTTTCGCGCAGCGCTGGCGGGGATGCCACGGGCGGCGGCCCGGATTGCGCAGGCGCGCCGATGCTACTGCGATTGGGACCGGTGAGCTTCATCATCTGCTGGTCATGAGGATGTTTGAGCGTCCTCCTGCACTTATCGTCGCAGACTTCCCTCTCCGCCATTCAATCGCACAACCGTGATATCTCCCGCCTTTGCCATTGTTTGAGCCCCGCCAAACGATAGGGGCCCGCAATTGGGCCATACAACAAAATAGTCGATCCGAGCGGCCGATAATATCGCGGGAATATGGTCCAAATCATTGCTCGAAGAGGCGAAAGGTCGGTAGTCGGGATTGAGGTCACGCGCAACCTCGTCAGCTTCGGGTTCGGGCGCGGGCACTCCATAGTAGGGCATTCCCAGGACATAGGCGAGATACGCGGAATCTTGCCAATCGGCACAGGAGGCCAGCCGTCCCTGCACTGGAAGTGACCGTTTGATACTCTCGCTCCACTGATACAGTTGCTTATCCCGCTGGAACTGAGCGTGCAAGGTGAGAACGGGTTCGAAGAGAAAGGAAAGCACTACGCCCCAGACGAGGACCACTCTGGCGGACACGGCAACGGAGTGCTTCTGGAATAACAGATCCAGACTGCGGAATGCGATCCAGAGAAGGAGCAAATCAGGGAGCCAAAAGTAGCGGTCCTGAGCCGTGATCAATAAGTATCCGGCGGAAAACAGGACCAGGGTAGAGACGGGATAGATCCATTCGAGTTGCCTGGCTCGCGAATCGAGACAGAGCACGATGTATCCAAGCAGGAACGCAGCAAAGAGCGGAGTTGCATAAATCCAGAACCCAACGATACGATTCGCATTACGACTGACGAGTTTCACCTGGTGCGTGAGGCCCGAGCGGCTCTCGAGAGTCCACGAGGGCAACCAGGACGGAGAGGGGTCCTGCCAGGCAGTCAGGGCGTGTTCGGTCGGCGGAGGAATCAGACGGCGCAAATGCGGGTATCCCTCGGATTGGGGACCAACAAGGCGGTGATTGAAAGTACCAGCCGTGCCCAGCATCCAGGTTCCATACTTCGCGTGCAGAGCCATTATCCAGACAAATGAAATAGCGCAGAACACCGCCAGCCCGGCAAGAAACTGGGTCAGAATCCGCGCTCGGCGAACAGGATTGCTTTGACTAAACCAATGAAGCGTATTGAAGGTGAAAAAATGCGCTGCGAAGAACCAGAAGCCATAGCTCTTGGCAAAGTAGGCCAGGGCGCCGAGCACGCCGCAGAGTACGCCGCTGAACGGCGATGACGGATAGGCGGGATCGAAGATAATGCCGAGATAAAGCAGCAGCACCGCGGTGAAGAGGAGATCAGGCGAGTCGATCTCCATAACGAAGCCGAGTATCATCGCCGCGCCCACGAAAAGAAAAGCGCGCCGCACCCCTTCGGCCATATCAAAGCGCAGTGAGATCCGATGCAAGGCGAAAAGCGTAAGAGCGCCAGCGCCGATCTCGATTACTTTGGCGGCGAGAATACCGGGAGCATGCAGCACCAGAAGCGCGGCAAGACACCAGCTGTACAGCGGCCCCCAGTAAGCGTTTACGGCCTCCTTCGCATAGCCGGCCGCATATTGTTCGGCGATGGATAAGTAAGAAATTGCGTCCGGCGCTAACTCATAGCGGTAAAACGGCAGCAGCAGAGCGGATAGAAGCAGGAATGTTACAAGAACAAGCGCCAGTGAGGACGGTGTTTGTTCCCGAGGCGAAGCCGTGGTCACAAACGCAATTGTGGCACGCTTACCGGATGGAGCGTTTTTGGAGTGCGGCGACCAGGTTTGAACGGAACTCCGCGCCTTGCGGCCGCTGCAAATAGCGGATGTAAAGCAGTTCTACAAGCGCGACCGGTCCGAGCATCGCGGTTGCCGCGGAAGTGCTGACCGCAGTTATGTCCTCGACGGTAAAACCCGTTTCAGCCGCAAGTTTAGCGATGGCCGAGCTCGAGTTCATGCGGTAATGAGTAGGAAATACGTCCTCTTCCCGCCGCCGCTCGAGAAGCCAGATCAATTTCTTTTTCAAGCCGTCGGGTATGCGCGCGGCCATACGGGTGGGCCAGCCGCGGCGGTTCGGCGTGTGGAAGACAAACACGCCGTTGGGCTTTAGAACGCGATGAATCTCCCGCAAAACAGGTTCGGGATCAGCCAGGTGTTCGGCTACCATGTTCGCGCTAACCACATCCACGCACTCCGCTTCGAACGGCAAATGGGCAAGGTCGCCAAATACCTTGTTTGAAATAGCAGGATGCGCTTTGAGGCCGGTCCAATCGAGATCGATGCCGTAGGCGGTTCTGCAGCTTGCAATGATTTCAGCCTGCTCGTTTGTCATCCAATCGGCGAACACCTGATGACCGCACCCGAGGTCGAGCCATGTCTTATCGGGAATCAGGGATCGAAGCTTCTTGTAATAGCCGTATTGCGAGCTTGTCAGCCCGGGGACAATGGCAGCTTCCGCCTTCCAGTAAGCGCGATAGAGGAGTCTTCTGGGGGAGTCCATTTAGAGAGCCGGGTGGTTTTGCATCTGCCAAAATGATCGACATGTTAGAGGACGTTGTCAAGTCGAGCGCAGCGCCGCAAGCGGCGGATCTTTATCTCAATCTGCTGAAACGGGCGCTGACCAACACAATCTTCGAACCGGAACCCAATGCAGATGATGAAGATCAAGTAAATTTCATAAAAAACTTTACCGTGCACTACATGCGCGGGCAAGCAGTCTCGATGCTTCCACGGGCCAGGCTGGACAATTTGCAGGCGTGCGTCCTCGACGTGATCGAGCGCGAAGTACCGGGGGATTTGATCGAGGCCGGTGTATGGCGGGGCGGCGCCACGATCCTGATGCGAGGCGTGCTGAAGGCGTATGGCGTCACGGATCGCCTGGTTTGGGTTTGCGATTCTTTCGAAGGGCTGCCCGAGCCGGACGCGGAGAAATATCCGATCGAAGCCGAATCGTACAACGCTCCGGTGGTGGTGAGAGGTTACAAGCGATTCGCGGCCGGGATTGAAGACGTTCAGCGAAATTTCGCTTCTTTTGAATTGCTCGACGGGCAGGTCCGTTTCCTTAAGGGCTGGTTCAAGGACACGCTACCTGGGGCTCCGATCGAGAAGTTGGCGGTAATGCGGCTGGACGGCGATTATTACGAGTCGACCATGGATGGGCTGAATAATCTTTATGGCAAGCTATCGCCGGGCGGGTACGCCATTATCGACGACTACGGGGAAGATACCTGGACCTATTGCCGCAAAGCCGTGGACCATTTTCGGCAGCAGAACAAAATCCGCGAACCTATGATTCAGGTAGACTCCAAGTGCTATTTCTGGCGGCGGGACTGTTGAACAAATGCGGCCCGTTATATTTTTCTCCGAATCACGGCGATTAGATCTCCGACATTTTTTAGGTTCGTGACATCGCCGGTGGTGAACCTTATCTTGAATTCTCGCTCGATGCCGACAATGAGATCAATGTTCGCCAGAGAGTCCCAGCCGGGAACGCTCTCGGCCGTCATTTCATCTGAGAGATGCATCGAACTATCTTGAAATACATTACGAAACACTCTAGTGAGACGTTCTTCAACCACGGTGACACCATAGTATAAGATGCCTCATGCCTCAAGCCGGTGAGCAAGAGCTGGATTATCTTGCCCTGATGGCGCGAAGCAGGCGCTTGAGCGAGAATGGGGCTCTGCCGCGCGCGCGTCTTGCCGTTTTATCGGACGCCGCGACGCAGCAGCTCGCGCCTTTGCTGAAAGTCCTCTTCCGGGATTGCGGGCTGGCCTGCGATGTGTACGAGGGAGTATTCGATGGAATGGAGATCGAAGCTCACGATGCGTACTCCGGCCTTTACAAGTTCGAGCCCGATACTATCGTGCTGCTTCATTCCGTCCAAGCTTTCGTTGACCGGTATTACAGCCGCTCGGGAAGCGGATCTGAATTTTTGAATGCGGAAGCCGCTCGCATCGAAACGATTATCGACTCCCTGCGCGCGCGCTCCTCGGCGTTATTGCTGCTGAGCAATCTGGCTCTGCCTTATGAGCGATTTTTCGGCAACTACGATCTCCGCGTTCCCGACTCTCTTTATTCCATCGTTCTAGAAATGAATCGCCGAATCGTACGGTGCGCGGCGCAGCGAAGCGGAGTCTTGATCAACGACGTAGAAGCAGTGGCTTCGTGGAGAGGCCGCCGCTATTGGTTCGACAATCGTTTCTGGTCGCTGTCGAAAGCGTTTTGCGCGCTCGATCAGCTTCCCTACGTGGCCCGCAACATTATCGATATCGTGCTCAGCGCCAAAGGCAGATCGGTGAAATGTATTGCGCTCGACCTGGATAACACGTTATGGGGAGGCATCGTTGGGGACGATGGGGTCGAGGGTATCCGAATATCCGCGCACGGCGATGGCGAGGCGTACTACCGTTTTCAGCAGTATTTGCTCGAGCTGAAAAAGCGAGGGATTCTCCTGGCAATCTGCAGCAAGAATGAATTCGCGAATGCTGTGGCGCCGTTCCGCAGACATCCGGAAATGGTGATCCGCGAGGACGACATAACCGTTTTCATCGCGAACTGGAACGACAAGATCGAGAACTTGAAACTCATACAGCGAACGCTCAACATAGGATTTCAGTCAATCGTTTTTATCGATGACAACCCATTTGAGCGAAATTTGGTTCGCGATCTGTTGCCGGAGGTCATCGTTCCCGAGATGCCGGAAGACCCCGCCGATTATGTGCAGGCAATTTCTGAGCTCAACCTCTTCGAAACGGTTTCTTTTTCCTCCGAAGATACGCGGCGCTCGGAGCTTTACGCCAGCGAAGGACTCCGTCAAGCGGCACGTGGCAGATTCGAGAATGTTGAAGAATATCTCGCTTCATTGCACATGAAACTGAAGATTGCGCTGTTCGATGAGGCGCATCTGCCTCGAATCACGCAACTTCTTCAGCGAAGCAATCAGTTCAACCTCACGACCAACCGTTACAACGAGGCGCAATGCAGGCAGATGATGCGCGATAACGATTGCACGCCGCTGTATGCGGAGCTCAAGGATGGCTTCGGCGATCACGGCCTCATATCAATCGTCATCGTTCGCTTCACATCTGAAACGGCCGAGATCACGGATTGGCTGATGAGCTGCCGCGTACTTGGCAGAGGGGTTGAGCAAGAGCTCATGAACTACGTCTTCGATCTGGCCCGGCAACGCGGCGCGTTGGAAGTTGCCGGGCGTTACATTCCTACGCCGAAGAATGGAATGGTTCGTGATTTTTACTCGCGCTTCGGTTTTCACATTCGTTATGAGCCGCCGTCGGGCGAGACACAATTTGCGCTTGCCATCGAAGATTACAAGCCTAAATCTGGCTACTTCACAACCCAGGCAACAGTTCCGGAGGAAGCCAGACAGACCTCGTAGGCGGTGTCGGTAGCGGATGTATTGTTGATCCAAATCTTCCCGATATCGCTCGCCACGGCGCATCCGGGATCGCTCGATGTTGCGCCAATCTGAAAGACCGGCCCGGTAAAGCTGTTCGATCCGCTGAACGTATTTGTATTCGGCAGACGGGGAACAACAGTGGTTATGATGTCGAGCGAACCGTTTACAATCGCGAGCGCTCCCGAAGGGCCAATATTGAGGATCTGCGTCCAGACATTCGGCGTGGAGCACTGGAATTCCTGCTGGCCTGCCGGTTGATCTGTCGCGAAATAGAGGTAAATGCCGGAGCCCGGCGTACATGTCCCTGGAATTCCGGCCAGCGTGCCTGCCGCCCAGTTACTGCTCCCGCTCGATAGAGTGGCCGGCACATAGCTGTTCGAGCCTGCCTGATACTGAAGTACCTGCAAGTTGGCGGGCGCCGTCGCTGAAACCGCAGTTCCTTGAATTGAGGTCGCGTTCGCGCTCCCACCCGTGAGGGCCACGGCGGTTTGCGAAGTAACCAAGCCCTTGCCGTTGGTAGTGACTTGGCAAATGTGGGTTGCGTCTCCGCACTGCCCCGCTGCGCTGTTTACTGTCGCCAGCGTGGTTGTGGCGGTTCCTTGCGTGCTGATGTCGCCGGCTAGGTCGCCCGTTGTGATGTCGCCACTGCCATTGCCAATGATTAGCTGCCCAGAGGTAAGCGCGCCCGAACTGTGCGTGACTGTTCCTGTTCCGCCGGGGCTGATGGAGACAGCCGCTTGATTTGTGACACGGCCTTTGGCATCCGTGGTCACTTGACAGACGTGCGTGGCGTCTCCGCATTGGCCCGCTCCGCTGTTTACGCTTGCGAGAGTGGCTGATGCCGAGCCCGGGCCGGAGGCGGTGACATCTCCAGTGAGTGCGGTTACGTAGTTTCCTGCCGGTTGGGTTGCGTTTAGTGCATTCTGAAGGTCGGTCTGATTGGAGAGTGTTCCAGTGATCGAGCCCCACGCCGTCGCTGCGCTGGCTGTGATCGCCACAGCCGCTTGAGTTGTCACGCGTCCCTTGCCGTCCGTCGTGACCTGACACACGTGCGTGGCGTCTCCGCAGTGACCCGCTGCGCTGTTTACCGTCGCCAGCGTGATGGCTGCCGAACCGGGGCCCGATGCGGTTGCGTCTCCGGTAAGTCCGGTTAGATAATTCCCGGAGGCTTGCTTCGCATTCAGGATATTCTCTAAGTCGGTTTGATTTGAGAGTGTTCCAGTAATGGAGCCCCACGCGGTCGCTGCGCTGGCCGTGATCGGAACAGCCGCTTGAGTTGTCACGCGTCCCTTGCCGTCGGTAGTCACTTGGCAGACGTGCGTTGCGTCTCCGCACTGGCCGGCTCCGCTGTTTACGCTTGCGAGAGTCGCTGATGCCGAGCCGGGGCCGGACGCGGTCACATCTCCTGTAAGTCCGGTGACGTAGTTGCCGGCCGGCTGCAGCGCGTTTAATGCAGTCTCAAGGTCGGTTTGGTTGGAAAGTGTTCCCGTAATCGAACCCCATGCGTTCGCTCCGGCTCCGCCAGCTATGGCCACCGCCGCTTGGGTTGTCACACGTCCCTTGCCGTCGGTCGTCACCTGGCAGACGTGCGTCGCGTCTCCGCACTGGCCCGCTCCGCTGTTTACGGTCGCTAGCGTGGTTCTGGCGGTTCCTTGCGTGCTGATGTCTCCGGCTAGGTCGCCCGTTGTGATGTCGCCGCTCCCATTACCGACGATTAGCTGCCCGGTTGTGAGCGCACCTGCGGTGTGGGTGACTGTACCCGTTCCGCTCGCGCTGATTGCCACAGCCGCTTGAGTTGTCACGCGCCCTTTGCCGTCCGTAGTCACCCGGCAAACGTGGGTTGCGTCTCCGCATTGTCCGGCTCCTGCGTTTACCGTGGCGAGGGTCGCTGATGCCGAACCGGGGCCGGAAGCGGTGACATCTCCGGTGAGTCCAGTCACGTAGTTGCCAGCCGGCTGCAGCGCCTTTAATGCATTCTCAAGGTCAGTCTGGTTAGAAAGCGTGCCCGTAATCGAGCCCCATGCCGTGCCTCCGCCTCCGCCGCCGCCAGTTATCGCCACCGCCGCTTGGGTTGTCACGCGTCCCTTGCCGTCCGTCGTCACCTGGCAGACGTGCGTCGAATCCCCACATTGCCCGGCTCCGGTGTTTACCGTCGCCAGCGTGAGGGCGGCCGAGCCAGGCCCAGCCGCAGTGCCGTCTCCGGTAAGTGCCGTCAGGTAGTTTCCTGCCGGCTGGGTCGCGTTTAATGCATTCTCAAGGTCGGCTTGATTTGAGAGTGTCCCAGTAATGGAGCCCCACGCCGTCGCTCCGCCCCCGCCCGTTATCGCGACAGGGGCTTGGGTTGTCACACGTCCCTTGCCGTCGGTCGTCACCTGGCAAACGTGCGTCGCATCCCCGCACTGGCCCGCTCCGCTGTTTACGGTCGCCAGCGTGGTTGTGGCAGTTCCTTGCGTGCTGATGTCTCCGGCTAGGTCGCCCGTTGTGATGTCGCCACTCCCATTGCCGATGATTAGCTGCCCGACTGTGAGCGCACCTGCGGTGTGGGTGACCGTACCCGTTCCACTCGCGCTGATCGTCACAGCGGCTTGAGTTGTCACGCGTCCCTTGCCGTCGGTCGTCACCTGGCAGACGTGCGTTGCGTCTCCGCATCGGCCTGCTCCGCTGTTTACGCTTGCGAGAGTCGCTGATGCCGAGCCGGGGCCGGAAGCGGTCACATCTCCGGTGAGTCCGATAACGTAGTTGCCTGCCGGCTGTCTAGCGTTCAATGCATTTTCAAGGTCGGTCTGGTTGGAAAGCGTTCCCGTGATCGAACCCCACGCCGTCGCTCCGCCCCCGGTAATTGCAACCGTAGAAGCCGCAGTGATCAGTCCATACGCATTGACTGTGATCACAGGCACTTGGTTTGACGTGCCGAATGTCCCCACGTTTGAGTTGACGGTGGCGAGATCAACATCCGTTCGGGATGCACTTGAGTTATTGACCGCAGAAAAAGCACTGGAAAAGTTCAGAGCGGGGCTCTGCGTGAGGGCCGTTCCGTTGCTCTCAAAGATCTGATAGAACAGGGTTGGCGACACGCCGCCGAGCAGGGTCCATGAGTTTACCGCTGGGCAGCCAAGTAAATTTTGTCCTTGTGGCGCACTGGTTTGAAAGAAGAGATCGCCTACAGAGCAAGTCGCCGGGAGCGCGGCCCCGGTCTTCACAGGACGCGTGGCGGGCGCATTGCTGAAATCGACGTTGCGCCCTTGCGTACCCAGGTTCACTTGCGTCTGCGCATAACTGGCGTAAATCACAGCGACGCCAATGATGCCGCAACGGAGGGTTCTCTTTACACCGTATTGAGTTCTTGCATTCATTTGTTTTGTCCTGTAGCGACCTGCTACTCGGCCAAAGGCTGACACGCGCAAGCCCGTTCTCAACCGGATTTCGCGGCAAGCTACTGAGACAAATGAAGGTAGAAAAAATTGGCGGGGCTGTGACTGCACAACTTGCGGCGCTCACTCCACCCCTCACGAGGACCGGATTTTAGCCTAGATTGCAGCGGCCATCGCCGTCGCCGCGAGTAATGTGAATCGATTCATCACCGCCGGGCTGAGCGTGGATGGCTTCAGTCAAGGTCTTAGACATCGCGAGCATGTAATTCGAGCGTGCGGTCAGAAAACCGGCTGCGCGAAAGGCTCGCACCCAGGCCGCATGGCTGTGGTTTACGAACACAAGGTCCGCGCCACTCAGCGCCAGTTCGCGATCGGCGAGTGCCGCAGTTACGGCCATGGAACCGGGGAGCGCCACGCAATCGAGAATCGCAAAAACCCGCAGATTGCCAAAAAACCGCTCGTTTTTAAGCCGCGCTTCCATGCACACCGCCCAACCGACGGGCTCGCCGCCCTTCTCGATGAGCAGGATCATTAACCGGGGATCGTCGGTCGGATAGAGCATGTCGAGCACCTCGCGATTCCGCTGCACGGCGAAGGAACATTGATCGCGCACCCTTTCCCAAATTCGATCTGCCCAATCGCCCCAAGAATCTTGCTGCTGGATCGAGCCGTTCATTCGCGTCTTGCGCAGCTGCGGAATTGCCAGCGCAAGCGCGCCGATCCCGGTTACGGCCGCAACCCGCGCGAACAGGTCTCGCGTGCCGGTGCTGTGCAGCATGGGCAGCTCGCGCCAAAAAGCCCCTGCGCGATGAACACGAAACAGGAAAGGGACGGGGCGAACGGACCATTCACATTTCCGGAGCAATTGTGACCAGCGGTGATCGACGGATCCCATTCCTACCCCGAACGCGGCGTCGCTTCGCTCTTCCAGAAATCGAATCATCTGCCACGCAACCATGGCATTTCTACGGTCGATTAAACCCTCCGAGAGAGGAGACTGATGGTTATGGGCGCGAATTGAATGGCCGTTCAGCCAACCCGGTTGATTCATTTCGATGACGCCGCCGCGGACCTGGCCTTCGTCCACCGCAATAAACTGGTTTTGCTGGATGGGCGCGCCGGCATCCGAGCTGTTTTTCGATAGGTCTTCAGGCAGTAGGAAATCAGTCGCAGCACCGCCTTCTCGCATGCGCTGATTAAACGCGCGAACCGCGGTGAGATGTTGCTCGGCCAGTGGGACGAAATGAAGCGGCAATGCTGAAACCTGTCCTTCCCGATCTTATCGGCGGTCAAGAGGTGCCGCGAAAGACTTTCTCCCAAAGCCAGCGAATTTCAAGACGCCGCCTCTGGCTGTCGTTGAGCACTGTCGCGCCTCGCGTCTTCATCAAGAAATCGAGAAGTGCAGACACCGGGACAAACCAGCCGTTCTTTGCAGCCATTCGTTCCATTACGCGCCGGAATTCAGGGTTTAGGCGACCTTTTTGCGCGTATCCATGTCCAAAGTGCGTATACATTACGCAGGCGCCGCCTTGCTCTTCCAACTGGTCCTGACGACGGTCCTCAAGCGCTTTGACCAACGCCGGGGCCATATCTCCTTCGGTAGCCGCAAACCAATAGCGGACGTAAGGCCGCAACGGATCTGAGTACGGCATCCATGGGCAGGCTCGCAGGGTGTTGATATCGGAATAGACGAAGTTGCGGCAGTAGCGGATTCGCTCCCGGCACACGTCTCCCCAAAACATCGGGTGTCCTTCGATGTGACCGAAGAACTTGCCCTGGTTTTGCCAACGGGTAATCAAGTTGTACGCAGTCCTGCGCCAGTTGGTGAGTCGACCGCTGCCCCAGTAGATCGCTTCCTCGTTGTAATGGTTGGCCATGGCGGAAGGGGGGCTGCCAAAATAGCGCTGAAATAGATCGAGGCCTTCAATGGTTTGGGCGCGCGTGTTTGCGTGAGGAGCCGCGTTGTGGAAGGCGATCTCGAACCCAATTTTCTGGAGATCCGTCAGGAAATTGCGGTACTCGGGATTGGCGCATGTTTCTCCCCCGGAATTGATTGCGAACGATGGCGCTGCCGGCCACACGGCAATAGTGGTCCGAAACCCAAGGTCGGCCAGGAACGAATAAACCAGCCGGGTGGTTTCATATTTCTGAGCGTCGGGATCATCGAAGATGGTGAACGCGAAACCACGCCCTTCAGGCCACTCGATGCGGCTATTTTGCGAAGCCATGCGAAGAGAATCCGAGGTGAACATGTGGACTGTCCCTACGTTTAATATGAAGTGTTGTCTAAATGGCCCGTTCTGCTCATGGTTCGCTCGCTAGACCATGGAGGCTGCGAACGTGACGCTGCAAAGATCGCGGTCGGATTGGACCGCAGCCGCTTTGACCCTCATGTTGGTGTTTTTTACGCGAATGGATACCGCACCTTGGAGGTTCAAGCGGCGGGTGTCCCCATTGTCGATTTCCCGGTGAGATCCTTTGCCGACTTTACCGTGCTGCGGGGCGCGCGAAAAATGGGCGCTTACGTGCGCCAACATCGAATCCAGTTGATCCATGCGTTTGACGTGCCTATGGATATCTTCGCTGCTCCCGTCGCGCGATGGTGCCGTGTTCCCGTCGTAATCACAAGCCAGCTCTCATTTCGTGACATGTACGGCGGCAAGCAGCAGATGGCATTGCGGCTTACCGATCGGTTGTCCGATAGTGTGGTTGTGAATTCGCGCGCGGTTGGGAATTCGCTGGGGCTGCCAAGGGAAAAAATCTATCTTTGCTATAACGGCGTGAACCCCGCGGAATTTTATCCGCCCACCGCGGACCCGAGCGCACTGGTGGTTGGCTCCGTGTGCGTGATGCGTCCGGAAAAGCGCATGGATTGGGTAATTCAATCGTTTGCTGCAGTCAGACAGATGCATGCAGGTATACGCCTGCTGCTGGTCGGTGATGGTCCGGAACTGCCGCGCTTGAAAGAGCTTCGAGATCGTCTCGGCTTGCAGGATGTCTGCCATTTTGAACCGGGCCGTGCTGATGTTGCTGGATTCATGCGTTCCATCGACATTTACGTCAACAGCTCTTCTTCCGAAAGTTTTCCGAATGGATTGCTGGAGGCTATGGCTTGCGGCTGTTGCGTTATCGGTTCAAACGTGGGCGGCATACCGGAGCTGGTCACGCATATGGCAGACGGCTTGGTTTTCGATTCCAGAAGCGCTGACACACTCACGGACATGCTCCGTCTCGCGGTGAGCGATGTCAATTTGAGGCAGAAACTGCGCGAGCAGGCCGCTGTGACCGCGCGCGAGCGGTTTTCGATCCGGATCACACTACAAAGAACAGAAGCGCTTTATCAAACACTGCTGGAGCAATGCTGAAGACCCGAGTGTCGCTTGATCTGCTTCGGTTTCCGGAACTCTTTGAGCGCCTTACGCCTCATGTCAGGCTCTCCAACGGGGTCTATCGCACCACCTACGCTCAGCGTTTTAGAAATCTGGATCCCATGGTGAACGCCGTATTGATCGAGAATTTTCCATCGGAAACCGGCCTCAGAATCGAGGATTGGGCGGCTTCGACCGGCCTCACCTC
>JBAUUG010000499.1:0-30099 GCA_049582585.1 Bryobacteraceae bacterium
GTAGAACAGGCGTGGGTCGCAATAGTATTCAACTCCGGCTGCGCTGCAGCGCTTATCCATCTGAGGACTCCAGACGGTGTAGTTCGAGACGACCAGATCCAGCAGGCCGTCATTATCGTAATCAAACCAAGCCGCGCCCACGCTGATGGTGTTCGCAGGTTTGACCCCTATCCCGGATTCCTCCGTCACATCCGTAAATGTGCCGTCACCATTGTTGTGATAAAGCGTGTTGCGGCCCGCGCCGCAGACAAACAAGTCCTCGTGTCCATCATTGTCGTAATCGCCGGCCGCGACCCCGAGACTGTAATCGAGATTCTCACCCAGGAGGCCCGCCTTCTTGGTCACGTCCTCAAACGTGCCGTCGCCTTTATTGCGGAGCAGGCAGTTATAAAATGCGGGGCCGGTCTTCTTCAACTCGGGCAGCTTCGCGCCGTTGGTGAAGAAAATGTCCATCTTGGCGTCACTATCGAAATCGAAAATAGCCACGCCGCCGCACATCGGCTGCACGAAATATTTGCGCGGAGATAAATCGTTGTTCGTGAAATACGAGAATCTCGATCGTGCCGCAACATCGGTAAAATGAGGCCGCTTACGAGCGCGCGTGGGTAATTGTTGTGTCTGAAACGCGAGGCCGCAGAGCGCGAAAGCTAGAGCAACCGTTGCAAGCAGGGCGATGAGGCGCCTACTGGGAAGTGTTGTCAACCGGCACCCCGGACACATTTTTTCGGAGCGTTTTCGTATTCTGATTGAGCTTTTCGGATGTGCTTTTTTGTAACCCAAACTCGCGCGCGGCTTCTTCTTTGCGCCCTAAACGCTGATAAGCGGTGGCGAGCGCAAAGTGCACGGTGGGATTCTGCGGCGCGAGCTTAGCAGAAGTTTCGAGCGGCGTCACAGCGTCAGCGGGCCGGTCGGAGTCAAGCAGGGAGCGCCCAAGGCCGCCATAGGCTTCGGCGAATTCAGAATTCAGCTTTGTGGCGCGCGAGAAATGCTCAATCGCCTCAGGCAGGTTGCTGGCTTGACGGGCTAGCTCGCCCAGATAATATTCCGCCCCGGCACTCTGTGGATTGATCTTCAGCTCTTCTTCAAACTCTTTCCGAGCTTCGCTAGCGCTTGTGGCGGATCCAGGCTGTGACATCAGGAGGCCCCCAATCCGGTAATGAATCCCGGGCTTGTTGGGCACCCGCTCGAGCAGGATTCGGTATTCCGCGATGGCTTTCTGGAAATCTCCCTGCTTCTCGAAATTCTCGGCATTGAGTTGGATAACTAGCGGCGAATCCGGCGCGGTATTCATCAGTTCCTGAGAATTGCGAAGACTCAAGTCTGAAAACACATGCACGGCTAGAAATAAAACCTCAGGATCGCGCGGGAAGGCCTCCTGTAGCCAGGCCAGAAAGCTCATCGCATCGGCCTGCTGGTTCAACAACATGGAGCAACGCACTCCGGCGAAGCTGACCGTGCGCTTTACATCCGTATTATTCACGCTGTCGCGCATCGCTTCGTCAAGCAGCGGCATGGCCTCGGCGCAATGACCTTTCAGGGCCAAATCCACGGCACGGCTCGCGGATGCGGATTGAACAGTCGCGGCGCCCGATTTCTCCTGAGCAGACGATTTCTCCTGAGCAAAACAACCGAGACCGAACAGAAGTAGCGTGGCGTACAACACGCGGGGCGCCGTCCCGTCCACGATCGTAACCGCGACTGCACGAAAAAACTTCAAGTCAAGCAGACTTCCAGGCCGCGCGACCGCAGCTTATCCACATCTTCGGCCGGCGCCGCAGAATCCGTGATCACGCGGTGAATAGACCCCCAGCCAGCGATTACTGAGAGGCTCCGATGACGGAATTTGCTCGAATCCGCTATCACACTCACCTGGGTGGCCGATTCGATCATGCACCGATTGAGCTCGGCCTCCATGATATCCAGAGTCGTCAGCCCAACCTGAACATCCAGGCCGACGGCGCTTAAAAAGCAATGATCGGCATGCAGCGAGTCCATCATCTGTTCCGCCTGAGGTCCGACGAAGGCACTGGACACGTGTCGCAACACGCCTCCCAGCATCACCAGAGATAGGCCGGGCAGCTCGGCCAGAATCGCAGCGATGTTCAGCGCGTACGTGATCACCGTAAGGTTTTCCGGGCAATTGTGCCGGATCTGTGTTGCCAGCGCGGCAGAGGTGGACCCGGTACAAAGGATTACCGTTTGTGACGGCCGGATCAACTGCACCGCGCTCTGGGCGATGCGAAACTTTTCATCGCGATGTATTTCTTCCCGCACCCTTAGGGGGTGTTCGGGAACCGCCGCTAAAGGGCGAATGCCTCCGCCATGAGAGCGCACCAGCGCCCCCGTTTCTGACAAAGCGTCCAGGTCAGCCCGCGCGGTAACCGCCGAAACCTCAAAGCGTCTGACAACTTCTTCGACGGTAATTCTGCCGTTCTGCCCCAGAACGCGGAGAATCTCACGACGCCGCTCTTCTGCGAGCAGCCGGTTAGGCTTTCGTGTCGCCATCAGCGCCTGCCATATCTTACATCAGTTCTTATGGTTTATAAACTATTTTCTTTCAATTGTGTTGTTTTCTTTCGTTCCGGAGAAGCAGGACCATGGCGCGGTTCTCCTGACCGCTGTTCAGGTTCCTGGAGGATCAGAAAAAATCTTGTGTGGGCATGAGGGGATTTCCCTTCGAATGTCGCTTACCTCAGTGACAAAGGAATTCACTCATGATCTTCAGCAAATCAACACGGCTTTTTCTGGCGGCAGCATCCTTATGCGCGGCCGCAAGCGCCTCGACAGTCTTCAACTTCGACAGCGACGCTTTGGGCACTTCTACAAAATTTACCGATACGGTGAACGGCATATCCGCCACTTTCTCGAGCTCCGCCGACCCGGGTGGCTTTATCGTGTACGCCAGCATGTTCGAAACGCTCACAGGCAACGTTTTGGGCGATCCAGGTCCCGCCGGCGCCAATAATCTTGACCTATCCATCAGTTTCAATAAGAATCTGGGCGCGGTCTCGCTAGACTTTGCGACGGCGGATTTCGGTCTTCCCTCACCACTGGTCATCACCGCGTATGAGAACTCCAAGTTGGTGGGTTCCTCTTCCGCCACGGGCAGCTTCCTAAGCGGATTCACCTTCCCGGAAGGCGAAATCGCCTTTGCCGGCGTATTTAATCAGCTTGTGATCTCATCCACCGCGCCCGATTTCGCAATCGACAACATCAATGTCGCGCCGGCGCCCGCGCCCGAGCCTGCCCTAGCCGGTTTGTTCGGACTCGGCCTGCTTGCTTTAGGCATTCCCGCTGTACGCCGCAAATCCAGACGTGCGGCGGTTACTAAATAGCTTCACATCAACTAACAATCTCCAGGAGAATACTTATGAAAAACTCAATGCTATCCGTGTGCACGGCTGTCTCGAAAACCACCGCCATCGCACTCATCTCACTTTCCGCCACGCTGGTCTCAGCCCAAGATACTCACACCATCTTTCCGCTCACGCCGCCATCGGTATCCACCATCCCATCCAACGGCGACTTGAATCCATACGGCGTCGTGTTCGTGCCGAAAACCGTGCCCGCGGGCGGAGTTCTGCAACCCGGTGACATCCTGGTGTCGAACTTCAACAATTCAGCCAATCTTCAGGGATTGGGCACAACCATTACGCGTGTCACCGCTGCAGGAAAAACATCCACATTCTTCACCAGCCCATCCCCTCAAACAGGGCTGACCGCGGCCCTCGGAATACTATCTGACGGCCTCGTTCTGATTGGCAACCTGCCAACGCTCGATGGCACTTCAGCAACCGTGCAGCCTGGCAGACTCGCTGTGCTGGACCGCTCCGGAAACTTTCTTGGCACGATCGGCACCTTGAGCACTATCGATGGTCCATGGGGAATGGCGGTCTACGATAATGGCAACGGCATCACTGGAACGGCTCACGTTTTCGTATCTAATGTCCTCAGTGGGGTGATATCGCGCTTCGACATCACATACACAGCCAGCTCGGCGTCAGCTACTGTCACAATCATCGCGAAAGGGTTCAATCACCGTCCAGATCCTGCCGCGATCGTTCTTGGACCATCGGGCCTCGCCTATAGCCCTTCCAATGACACGCTCTACGTCGCATCGTCGACGGATAACGCCATATACGAAATCCCGACAGCCGCTGCAACTCATTCGATAGTCAGCGCGACGCTTCTCTTCCAGGATCTGACGCACTTGCACGGTCCGCTCGATCTATCAATCCTGCCGAACGGCCATTTTCTAGTCGCGAACAGCGATGGCTCGAACGCCGATCCAAATCAACCGAGTGAGCTCGTGGAATACACGCCGACAGGCGAGTTCCTGGCGCAGATGTCCATTGATCCGAATAATGGAGGCGCCTTCGGTGTCGCCACGTACAACATCGGGTGGGGCACATTCCGCCTTGCCGCGGTGGATGACAACACGAACACATTGGACATGTGGACGACCGTCGCTCAGTAACTAACTTCCTCCCAAGCAACCAAACGCTCCGGGTCAAGCCCGGAGCGTTTCCGTTTTTTTGGGGCTATTCCCGTTCACCGTGAAAAGCGTTCCGCGAACTGCTCCGCTCGTTGCCGCGCTTGCTCCAGCAAACGCGAGAACTCCGGCGACCTATGCAAACCGCTTAACAACGGATCGTGCGCAATATATGAGTAGCAGAAAAAACCGCCGACTGTGCTCCGTCGCAGCATTCTCAAAGCAGAGTCACGATCTCCCAGTAAAGCGTATGCCTGAGCGAGCTTATACATAGCCTCCGGATCGCTCACTCCGCGCATGTCCATCCGAACTTCAGTTTGGTGCAAACGGGCGAGCCCTTGTGATTCCCGATGATCGAGACCGTCGCTTAATGCTTTTCCGATTTGAGCGGGCAAAAGCTCCGGATCCAGCTCGTACGCGCGGTCGAAATCCGTCGCAGCCTCCGGATAATCGTTTTTGTAATAGGATCCGAACCCGTGGTAAAACACCATCAACGGCGAATCGTTGACCGGGAGGCTTTTCAGAAACTTATCGTATTCGAACAGATAGAGATAAGTATTGAGAGCAGAACTATTGATCTTCACCTCTGGATCCAGGCGCCGCGCAAGCTCGCATTCAGCCGCCGATTCCTTCAGCATCCCTCCGTAGCGGTAGGCGTATCCCAGCTCCCAGTGCGCTTCCGCGTTATTCGGGCTGCTTTGCAATGCCACCCGAAGCAAGGGCACCGCTTCTTCAACGCGACCGGTGTCTGTGAGCAGGTTCGCCATGTAAATGCGTGGCTCGGGGAATCTAGGATTCAAAGCTATCGCCTTGTCGTAAGCTGCCTCCGCCCGGCGGTAATGTTCACGGCCGCCGAACTGCAGGGAGGCATTGGTGGTGTAAGCCCGGCCAAGATAAGCCCAAGTCGGAGCGTAATTCGCATCGATAGCCACCGATTTCTCTAACATCGCGATCGCCGCGCTGAAGTCGGAAGTCGAGTAGAGATCCACGCCGCGAAGATAATACTCATAAGCAAGGCTGTCCATCGGCGCATCGGGTTTCAGCCGCACCTGCTCATCCGGCTCGAGGCGAAGCGCCAAACCCTGGATTATCATCTTCGCCACCCGGTCCTGCACGGTGAGCAGCTTTTCATATTTCACGTTCAATGTGTCTTGCCAAAGCACTGCATCCGGATTGAACCCGATCAATCGAGCTGTAATTCGAAGATCGTCTCCATCCTTGAGGTAAGTGCCCGTCACCAGCATGTCGGCCTTCAGTTCTTCGGCAGTCTTACGCAGATCGGCCGAACCGTCGCGATACCGGTTGATCGCCGATGAGGGGCGCACGGTCAACGCCTTCACATAGCCCAGCTTGGCAATCACTTCATCGGCGAGCGATAGACCCAAAAAGTCAGTGCTGGCGTCAGGCTTCAAATTGCGGAACGGCAAAATGGCTAAACTTCGCGGCGCCGGCCGCGGTGCTCGCCGCATAATCTCCCGTGCGATGAAAAACCCGGTCACCGCCAGAACGCTCAAAAGAAGGGATATAGCAATCCACAGAAACCGCACCCGAGGTAGGCTCCGGTATTCCGCTTCACGCCGAAACTGTCGCAAGTCCATGAGCAGGCTTTCGGCGCTCTGGTAGCGCTGCGTCCTCTCTTTTGCAAGCGCCCGCGCGACAATTGCCTGCAAGCTCCTCGCAACCTTTGGCGCATACTGCGTTATAGGGGCGGGCTCGCCACGGAGAATATCCGCGATCAAATCGCTGTGAGTATCGCCGGAAAACGGCGCTTTGCCGGTCAACATCTCATACAGCACCGCGCCCAGGCTAAAGAAATCGGTTCGTTCGTCTACTTTCAATCCACGCGCCTGTTCGGGAGACATATATCGCGGGGTTCCCAGAATCGCGCCGGCCGCGGTACTGGCATTCGTCGTAGGCGTCTTCTTATCCGCGCTCCGTAGCGGCCCTTCGGCCAATTTCGCAATCCCGAAATCCAGCACTTTGACGCAGCCGTCCGTCCGCACAATGATGTTCTCGGGCTTAATGTCGCGGTGAATCACGCCGGAAGCATGCGCGGCGCTCAAAGCCGCCGCAGCCTGCGTCGCAATATCGACCGCTTTATCTTGCCCCACAGGACCTCGGCTGAGCATCTGCCTTACGGTCTCGCCTTCAATAAACTCCGTCACCAGGAAATGCCTGCCCTCGACGTTGCAGAACTCAAACACAGTGAGCAGATTCGCGTGATTCAGCCCCGAAACAATCCGGGCCTCCTGCTCTAAACGCGCTAGCGCAGGCAGATTGCGAGTCAGATGCGAGGGCAGCATCTTGAGCGCCACCTTCCGTTTCAGCCTTGTATCCTCGGCTAAATACACCTCACCCATCCCGCCGCGGCCCAGCATCTCGATAATGCGGTAATGGTCTAAACACAAACCTTCGCTGAGAGGCTCTGTTATTTCTTCGTATGCCGATTGTTCTTGAACGTATGCTTCCGCGGCATTCTGGACGGATTCCAAAATCGGATCGCCGTCATCCAGGTTCGCAAGCAAAGATTCCACTTCGCGGCGCAACTCGGCGTCGGTCCCGCATGCCTGCTCGAGAAACGCGGCGCGGCTCGCCGGCTCGCACTGGCTAGCCGCGTCAAAAACATCCTCGATTTGCCGCCATCGATCCGAGCTGATGCGAGAGGCAGAAGGCAAAATTCCGGGCCTAGGCCCTTATTATACTGACTTTGCGCCAGCCGCTTGGGCCTTCTCGGACGGCTCACTTAAGGCGCGATACAGCCACGCCCTTGCCATCTTGATGTCCCGCTGCACAGTGGCTTCCGAAATCTGCAAGGCCTCCGCTGCCTCGGCTTGGCTCAATCCGCCGAAATACAAAAGTTCAACCAGCTCCGCCTTGCGCTTATCGATCTCCGCCAGATTCTTTAGTGCTTCGTCCAAATCCAGCAGGCGCTCCTCGGGGGCCGGAGAGATCACCGCAGCATCTTCGAGCGAGATCTTGGCAGCGGCTCCTCCTCGTTTCTCCCGTTTGTTGGACCGGGCATGATCCACCAATATCTGCCGCATCACGCGCGCCGAAACCGCGAAGAAATGCACGCGGTCCTGCCACGGCATCTCCGCGGACCCTAAGATCTTCAAATATGCTTCGTGAACCAGGCTCGTCGCATTGAGGGTTTCGCTTCCTTGCCTGCCGCGCATGCATCGGGAAGCCAAAGACCACAATCTCGGATAAACAACGGCAATCAATTGGCCGTACGCGCCCGGCTGTCCGGCGCGCCAAGCGTGGAGAAGAGCAGTTAGGTTCTGCGCGCTGCTGGATTCCTCATCCATCAGATCGGTCTTTCTAAGAGCAATTGAAAAACACGGATGGGCGGCTGGTGGGATTTGAACCCACGACATCCAGAACCACAATCTGGCGCTACTACCAACTGAGCTACAGCCGCCGTATCCGAATGGGCGGCGTCTTGCGCCCACTCAACGAGAATTTTAACATTCGTTTTACGCTCCCTGATTCACATCAAGCTGATCGGATCCACATCAATCACCAGCGCCGTCGCGCTCCACTTCTCTTTTTCCGCGAAGCGCCTAAGCTCTTTCAACGTTTCGCGCAACGTCGCACGCTTTCCAGCCTTCAACAAAACCTGGTATCGGAACTCGTTTTTCAACCGAGGCACCGGCGCCTCCGCAGGTCCCATCACGCGAACGCCTTCAGGGGCTGGGAACAACAACTGGCCGAGCTGCGTCGACATCCGCAGCGCGTCTTCCTGCTTCTCAGCCCGCACTAATACATTCGCGAGCGCCGCGAACGGAGGATAGCGCAGCCATTTTCGAAATTCGATCTCCTTCTTGTAAAAGCCTTCGTAATTCTGTTCCGCCGCGAATCTAATCGCATAGTGCTCCGGATTGAGAGTTTGAATCACCACTCGCCCAGGCACGTCTCCCCGCCCCGAGCGCCCCGCCGCTTGCGTCAACAATTGGAAACTCCGTTCAGCCGCCCGGAAATCCGGCATGCTCAAACCGATGTCGGCAAGAACAACTCCCACCAGCGTCACGTTTGGAATATCGTGTCCCTTGGCGATCATCTGCGTACCAACCAGAATGTCGATATCCCCATCTCGAAACGCATGCAGGATCTGCTCAAACGCGCCCTTGCCGCTGGCGCTATCCCGGTCGAGCCGCGCGATCCGCGCGACAGGCAGGTGCTGATGCAGCTCATCCTCTACGCGTTCTGATCCCGTTCCCAGGAACTGGATGTAATCGCTGCCGCATTTCGGGCACTCGGTTGGAATTTTCTCTGCATATCCGCAGTAATGGCACAGCATCCGCCGATCTCGCTTATGATGCGTCAGAATGACCGAGCAGTTCTCGCACATCAAGCGCTCTCCGCAGGCGCGGCAGATCATGAAACTGGAAAAGCCGCGGCGGTTCAGCAGAAGTATGGTCTGCTCGCCGTGCGCCACCCGCTGCTCAATTTCCTTGAGCAAAATTCGCGAGAATGTAGCCTGCCGCTTGGTCTCGAGAAATTCGACGCGCATATCGATGATTCGCACTTCGGGCATCGGCCGTTGCGCGATGCGCTCGGGCATCCCTAGCATCGTGTATTTGCCATGGTCAGCGTTATAGCGGGTCTCCACGCTGGGCGTGGCCGACCCCAGTACTGCCACGGCGCCCGCTTCCCTGGCCCGCATCAGCGCAACATCGCGACCGTGATATCGCGGCGTCTCCTGCTGCTTGTAGCTGCCGTCGTGCTCTTCGTCGACGATCACCAATCCCAGGTTTTGAACCGGCGCAAATACTCCCGAGCGCGTTCCCACCACCACGCGAGCTTGCCCGTTCCGGATGCGCCGCCACTGATCCGCTCGCTCCGCATCTCCAAACGCGGAATGCAGAATCGCGACCTGTTTCCCGAACCGGTGGAAGAACTGGCCCGCCATGGCGGGCGTGAGCGCAATTTCCGGCACCAGCAGCAGCGCATTCTTACCCCGCGCCATCGCCGCCTCGATGCTCCGCAAATAAACTTCCGTCTTGCCCGATCCGGTTACGCCTTGCAATAGAAACGCCTTGAACACTCCATCGCGGAGCGCGGCATCGATACCGTTGAAGGCCTCTTCCTGATGACAGTTCAAGACCGGGACGGGCCTCTCAAAACCGGTGGGAACTCTTAAGCCTTCTGTCTCGAGTTGAATCAATTCGCGCCTCGCGAGCGCACGCGCCGCCTCACTGGCCTTTTTCAGCTTTCCGCCAAGCTCTCGAAGGTTGTGCGGCCCCGGATGCAATTCGAGAAATGCCAGCAGCTCGCGTTCGCTCTTTGTCAACTTAATCTCGGGCTGAGGGCGGCGCACAAACTCGGCTTGCAAGCGTGCCGCGGGTGCGCGGAGCGGATCACGCTCCTCTTCTCTCTCTTCCGCTCGAATCCAGCCACGTTTTGTCAATGCTCGAAGCGAAGCCCGCGCGCCTTCGATTTTTGTCGAAAGACCCTCGGCCGATACCGGCCGCGCCTCCAACATCGCCAGAACGCGAACAGCCGGATCGCTTTCGGGCGTGACAATCAATTGGCGCGCGACATCGCGGCCCGTTTCCGTCAGCCGGTATTGCGTGCTCCGCCTCATCTCTCCGCCCAGAGGCAGCATTCCCTTCACGACTTCGCCGATCGGAGCGCAATAATATTCCGCAATCCACTCCGCCAGATGCAAGAGCTCGGCATCAAGGACCGCCTCCTCGTCGATCAGCCGCAAAATCTCACGCGATTCTTGCGCGGGCGGGTCGTCGTGAAGGCGCAGGATGACGCCCGTCAGCTTGCGCGCGCCAAATGGAACTAAGACACGCGAGCCGATTGCGGCCCGATGCCTCGTCGCGAGAGGAACTTCATACGTGAACAGCCGGTCGAGCGGGACCGGCAATGCGACGCCGCAGTATCGGAAACCCCCGTCAGGCATCCAGTCCAGCAATGGATTGAAAAGCAGGTTTCAGCGCCGGATATAGTGAACGGTACAGTTGGTAACGCTTTTCATAGAACTCGACAGCTTCCGGCTGCGGCTCTTTGCGTGCTGCTTCTTTGACCGCTACGCGGCAGACCTCGATCGCGCTGCCATACTCACCCGTTCCCACCAAAGCGAGCAACGCCGCTCCGTAGGCCGACCCCTCCTGACTTTCAAGAGTCGCTACTGGCCGATCAAAGACGTCAGCGAACATCTGATGCCACAGCGGACTCTTTGCGCCGCCGCCGGACAATCTCACCAGCGTAGGACGCGCGCCGAGCCCCGCGACAATCTCCAGGCCATCCTTCTGGCTATAGCAAACACCTTCCAAAATTGCCCGCACCAGATCGCGGCGCTCATGCTTAGCGGTTAAGCCCACCCAGGCTGCGCGTGCGTTCGCATCCAGATGCGGCGTTCGCTCGCCCATCAGATATGGAATCCAAAATAGGCCATCCGCCCCGGCCGGTGAGCGCGCCGCCTCCGCCGTTAAATCATCGTAAGCGGTATCAGGCGCGAAGCGATTTCGAAACCACTGAAAACTGAGCCCAGCCCCTTGCGTGACGCCCATGACATGCCACACTCCCGGAATCGCATGGCAGAAGGTGTGGACGCGTCCCTCCGGGTCGTGGGCCGCTTCGTTTAAATACGCGAAGACCACGCCCGAGGTGCCGATGGTGCACGAGACCGTGCCGGCTTCCACGATGCCGTTTCCAATCGCGCTTGCCGCCTGATCCCCCGCTCCCGCCACAACCGGCGTTCCCGCCTTGAGCCCGGTGGCTTCAGACGCCCACCCCGACACAGTTCCCGCCACTTCGCTCGATTCATACGTGTGTGGAAGAATCTCTTCATCGAGACCCAGACCGTTCACCATCTCTCGAGACCAAGTCCGATTCGGTACATCGAACAGCGCCGTTCCACTCGCATCGGAAACATCTGTCGCAAATTCACCGGTGAGCTTGAAACGCACGTAATCTTTCGGAAGTAGCACCTTGCGCACGGCTTCAAAGCTTTTCGGTTCGTTGTCCCGCACCCAAAGCAGCTTCGGCAGCGTGAAGCCTGTCAGGACGGGATTCGCGATCAACCGCAGCACGTTTTCTGCTCCCAGGCTCGCGTTGATGAAATCGACCTGGCGCTGGCTGCGCTGGTCACACCAGATCAATGCCGGCCGGATTACGTCGTGATGCTCATTGAGAAGCACCAAGCCATGCATCTGTCCAGATAAGCCGATGCCGGCAATCGCGCTCCCGTCAACATCTGCTTGCTGGAGAACGCCCTGAATCGCGAGTCGCGAGGCTCTCCACCAATCATCAGGATCCTGCTCCGCCCAGAGCGGCTTCAACATGCGCATGTCTTCGTGAGCCGCAGTGTAGGAATGACGCACGCGCCCGCCGGCGTCGACCAGCAGCGCACGAGATCCACCGGTTCCGATGTCGAGTCCCAGCCAATAAGTGATATCAGTGCGGATGATGAACCAACCCTCGGATTGCGCTAAGCAACATTCGGATTATGCCACGCGTCACGGGCTCATGATTGACTACTATCCTGCCTGACGCCTTTGTGAACGCTCTCTCGCTTGTGCTAAACGGTCTGGCGCAAGATTTCGTGCTGAAGCGGCAAATAGGCCGCGCCATACAGCCCGGATTCGGCGCCCAGCTCCGCCCTCTCGATTCGCGTGCCGCCTCTGCCGAAAATAAACGATCGCTTCCTTACTTCCTCGAACATCTTGGGGGCAAAAAGATCCCACGCCGGAAGAGGGCCTCCTGTCAACAGATAGAGAGGAAAGTTAAACACATTGATCAGATTCGCGATGGCAATGCCCAACGCGCGGCCCATCGATTCGAACACCAGAATCGCCCGTTCATTCCCCTCCATCGCCAGCTCATACACTCGCTTAGCGGTGACCTCCTCTTCCTTTCCTCCGAAGTGCATCATTCGCCCCATCGCAGAAATGGCGGTAGCAGACGCGTGCTTTTCCAAACACCCGAAGTTCCCGCACCCGCAGGGATTGCCGTCGGGAAAAACAGTCATGTGTCCAAATTCGCCGGCCATCCCCAAAAAACCATGCAGCACTTTTCGGTCGCGAACAATTCCACCCCCAATGCCGGTCCCCAGCGTGATCAGTATGAGGTCTTTGACCTTCTTCCCTGCGCCCATCCACATCTCACCGAGTGCCGCCGCATTCGCATCGTTTTCGACGATAATCGGCGTTCCCAAACGCTTCTCAATCTCGTCCCGGACCGGAAAGCCCTGAAATCCAGGCAGATTCGCGGACCCGAGGACAACCCCGGAGCTCATATCGATAAAACCGGGCACGCCGATGCCGACTCCCCGCAGGTGCGGTGAACTTACTCGCGAGCGGACATCGTTGATTACTTCGACGATGTGCTCCACGACGTGCTCGGGCCCCTCATCGAACATCGCGCGCGCCGATATTCTGTCGAGAATCTCGCCGGCCTGATTCATAGCCGCGACACGCAGATTGGTGCCGCCGAGATCAACGCCAATCGAGTATGCGCTCATTGCTGGATGTTTATCGGGGCGCATGAATCATAGCAGACAGCCGGCGCGCCGCTACGCCTCGGCATTGGAGCAGACATCCAACCAAAAATGAGCCGTCGAGCGGATCGTATCGAAGAAAGCGTCCAGATCGGCTGGTTTGCGGAGATAGCAGCTTGCTTGCGATTCATAGGCGTCGCGGATGTCTTTCTGAACATCGGAAGTGGTCAGCACAGCCACTGGAATCAGCCGCAAATGCTCGTCTCCTTTTATTTGGCGCAGCAGATCGCGCGCACTTGTCTTGGGCAGATTGAAATCGAGAAATATGAGGCGCGGCCTCGGAGCGCCCGCATGCTCGTCTTGCCGGCGCAAAAAGAGCAGTGCCTGATCGCCATCCCCAACAGCGTGAACCGTTACGGCTGGCTGCAGGTCGCGAAGAGCCTCGCGCATCAGCCGCACGTCCGCCGGGTTGTCCTCAACGATCAATATGTGCCGTTGACTCGGCAATCGCTCTCCTCCGCTACATGGCGGTACTTCGGCCTGAATCCAAGCTCCCGTACGAAATCGAGAATTCGTTCGAAATCGAGACTAATAGTCGCCCCTGCCTTCTGCGTCACCTCATCTTCGATCGGCAGGTCAAAATCGTCCGCACCGTAATCCAGGCCCACCAGAGCGCTCTCGTTCTGCGTCAGAACTGAGGTTCGGATGCGCGGAATGTTATCCAAGAAGATGCGGCACAAACCGAGATGACGTAGATACTCGGCGCTGCTGATCTCAATTCCTCCCATTTGGGTGAAGTACGGCTTATAGGTCCAGCAGAGAAAGCTCGCCAAGCCGTGCGTTTCATCCTGGAAGCGCCGCGTGCGTTCGAGATGCTCCAAACGTTCATCCAGTGTTTCATCGAAGCCGATAACCATGGTTGCGGTGGTGTTCAGCCCTGCTTCGATAATGGCGCGCTGGGCTTCGAGATATTGCGCGACCGTGTATTTGAATTTGCTATGGCGCGCCCGGAACCCTTCGGTAAGAATCTCGGAACCGCCACCGGTGATCCATCGCACGCCGGCCTTCTTGAGTCTTTGGGCAGTTTCGCCGTAAGTCAGCTTGGCGTGATCCGCTAAATACATGAATTCTGCGATAGTGAGCGCGTAAAACTCGAGCCGGTTACCGTACCGCTCCCGAATCGCAGCGAACAGGCCGCAATAGTAATCGAGCGGAAGATGCGGGTTAAAGCCGCCGTTGAACGCCGCAAGATCGCCGCCGAGCGACAACAATTCATCCAGCTTCTCAAACACCGCCTCTCGGCTAAGCACGTAGCCCTCGGGATGGCCTGGCAAGCGGTAGAACGCGCAGTAATCGCACTGCGCTACACACACGTTCGTGTAATTAATGATGCGCATCACCATATAGGTACACGCGCCGGGCGGATGAAATCGCGCGCGCACCTCTGAAGCGAGGCGCCGGATTTCGGCATCACTGGCATTCAGCCACAGCCAACGAGCTTCCTCAACGCCGATCCGCTGCATCTGCGTCAGCTTTTGAGCTATCTCTGACACTGTGCCCGCAATAGTGCTCACCTGTTCATTCTAAACGCGAAAGGATGCGGCTATCCTACGCCGCGAATACACCCAATCGAAATAATTGATTGGTCTTCTGTCCCGTCGAAATACTATAGTGAGTCTTACCTGAGAAGCAACACCCCGTCCGTGGCCCCGGCACACCGTTCCGTGTCGCATTCAAATTTGTCGAGAGGGAACATGCCATGCCCAGGATCAAATCTGCGGTGTTAGCGTCCGCAGTTCTTAGTTGCTCAATCGTGTGGGGGCAAACAGCTCCGCAAACGACGCCTTCGGACCAGACCCCTGCGCCGGCTGCAGCTCCCACTCCAGCGCCTGCCCCTGCACCCGCGCCTCCTCCTTCATGGACCACTCTTGGAAAAGTCAATTTCTCGGCGATGGTCGATGGTTATTACGGCTTCAACGACAACCATCCAGATTCGGGCTTCAACGAGCTTTACAACTTCGATGACAAGACCAATCAGGTGGATCTGAACATGCTCAAACTGACCGGTAGCATGGATCCCGACCCAATCGGTTTTCGGTTTGATATCGGACTCGGCCGCACGTTTGACATTATTCATACCCCGGAGCCGAATCCGGAGTTCTTCCGGTACGTAGAACAAGCCTATATCAGCGTAAAGCCGAAAGGCTGGAAGGGGTTTGAGGCCGATTTCGGCGACTTCGTAACATCTGCGGGCGCCGAAGTAATCGAGAGTAAAGATAACTGGAATTACTCACGCTCACTGCTTTTTTCGTGGGCGATTCCTTACTATCACTTCGGAGTGCGCACCTCTATGCCGATCGGCAGCAGCTTGAATGTCGGCGTTCAGGTAGTAAATGGGTGGAACAACATTGTGGCGCCCGCCGGCGTGAACATGACTACGGTCGGGCTAACCAGCGCCCTGACCCGGAAGAAATACACTTGGAGCAACAACTATTATGTTGGCCCGGAAAACACCACGATCGCCAACATAAACAAGAATCGCAACTTGTACGACACGACGTTGCTTCTTACGCCCACCGACAAGCTGAATGCTTACCTGAACTTTGATTACGGCAATCAGCACCGCCCTCTAGGCGGTTCTGATCATTGGATCGGTATCGCCGGAGCGCTTCATTTCCAATTGAACAAGTATTTCGCTATAAGCCCGCGTGCTGAATACTACGACGACTCAACCGGGTTCACCACCGGCACGCGTCAGAAACTACACGAAGTTACCGTTACCGGCGAATACAAGATAATGTCAGGCCTGTTGAGCCGCCTTGAATTCAGGCGCGACGGCTCCGACGTTCCATTTTTCAATCGCGGCACTGTACCGTTTGCGACAAAAAGCCAGACGACCGCGACCATCGGGGTAATTGCATTTTTCCCGCCGCCTAAGAGCTAATCGAGAATTTAGACAACACGCAAGGAGATATACATGGCAGAAAACAATGCGTTAGAGATGAAACCGACGTTAGGCTTAACCGGCCTGACCATGAACGCAATGGCGCTGATTGCTCCCGGCGCGTTCCTGTGGCTGACTTTCCAAATCCAGGCGAATACAGGCGTAACAGGACCGTCTATGTGGTTGGGCATCGTCCTCGCCCTGTTACTTTGCCTCGCGACGGCTTTATGTTACGCGGAAATGGCTAAGCTGTATCCGGGAACCGGCAGTTCTTACTACTTCGCTGAACAGTCCTTTCTCAATCACGACAAAGCTTGGCGTTTTGCGCGGCTGGCGAAATTTATTGTCGGCTGGGGCTCGCATCTCTACTACTGGGTCTATCCAGGTGTGATGGTGGCTGTCATGGGCATACTCTGCGGCTACCTGGTGGGAACCATCTGGCCGAACGTGATGAGCGCGTCGAATCCGGGGCCGGCTTTTATGGCGCTGGTAGCCATCGCGTTTTCATTTCTGGTTGCGTATATCGCGCACCGCGGCGTAAATGGCTCAACTTCCGTTAACATCGCGATCAACGTCATTCAAATTTCAGCGCTGCTCGTCTTTTCCGTTATGGCCCTCGGATATCGCACCAGCCATCCGCCGGGCAGCGTGGCTTTTCAATTCGATTCCACCTCCGGTGAGGCGTACACATACGAGTTCGCCACTACGAAGACGGTCGCGAACGGGCAAACAACGGAAACCGTCATAAGGGACGCAAGCGGCGCGCCGAAGCCCAAGCTGGACGCGTCTGGAAAACCCGTTCCTTTCCGCATCAGTTATCCGGCGCAGGACGAGAAAGGAAACTTCCTAAGTCATCCCACCGCCAAGTCGGTTACCGGAGTACACAATTTCGGTTGGGTGTTTGTTCAAGCGACGGTCGCGATTCTCATACTGGTCGGCTTTGAATCGGTTACGGCCATGGGCGGGGAGGCTAGGAATCCTAAACGTGACGTGCCGATCGCTGTCATTACGTCGCTATTGGTACAGGGAGCGTTCTGCTATCTCATCGAGTATTTCGCGGGGAACTATTTCCTGAATAGCGGCTACACCATGCAAAGCGCATCGGGTTCGGCTGCGCCCATCGGCGACATGATGGTTGTGGTTGGCGACGCCATCTTCGGTCCCGGACACGGGCGCACGTTCATGTTAATAGAAGCGTTCACAGTGTTCTTGGCCATTATCGGGACAACGCTTTCGTGCATGAACACAGGCGCTCGCGTAACTTACGCCATGGGAAAGGATCAAGAGCTGCCCGATTCTCTCGGCGCGCTGCACGCGACGAACCTTACTCCGCATCGCGCCATCTGGACCCTAGCTGTCATTTCGGCCGTCATCGGCGTCCTGGGCGTTTCACTCGCCTTCGGTGATTCCGGTGCCCCAGCCGACTCAGCGATTCAAGCGCTGCCCCATGGATTCTGGTCAAGCTTCGGGTACTTATCCCACGACAAAATGGCAGCCCTTCCGAACTCGCTCCTGACGGTCACGTTAGCCTCGAACTTCGGCACGTTTCTTTTGTATATGCTGAGTTGCGTCATTTGCATCGTGGCCTATCACAAGCACCCGAAGTTCAGCACGGTACGCCATTTCATTATTCCCGTGTTTGGATTGGCGGCTAACTTGGCCTGCATGGCCTTCTATCTGATTGGACCCTTCATGGGGTACGGTACGAAGATGGAGCCTCTCCTGGCGCTGGGTATTGCGGCCGTCTGGGGCATTTACGGCGCAATCTATTTCGTGCGTGCCACGAAGGTCACGGGCCGCACAACGCTCATCACCAAGGAGGCTCGCGCCGGAAGTTATTGACTTCGTATCCATGCTGGATGTGGAATTCGCTCAGCTGTCCGATGCTGGTCTAAAGCGGGAGCACAACGAGGATTATCTCGGCCACGTGCTCCCGCAAACGCCTGAGCAGGTGCGTACGCATGGCTGGCTGTTCACGCTTGCGGACGGAGTAGGAGGTCAAGAGCGGGGCGAAGTAGCATCCAGCAGTGCGGTCGAGACTGTCCTTGCGGGATTCCGAAAGGCCGCGCCCGGTGAGCCCCTGACCGCGCTGCTTCCTCGATTGGTGCAGGCGGCCAATGCACGTGTTTATGAAATCGGGCTTAGCACTGGCCCGGCCGGTACCGCGATCGCTACCACGATGGTGGCTTGCGCTCTGCGATATGATCGCGCGCTGCTCGCCCACGTGGGTGATTCACGTTGTTACCTGGTTCGCCAGGGCTATGCGGCCGCACTTACACGCGATCATACTGTCCCCAGCGAGCAGTTACGCATGGGATTGATTTCATCGAGAGAAGCGGCAGCCGCGCGCACATCCAGCTTACTCAGCCGTTCCTTAGGAAATGACATCTTCGTAAGTGTTGAAACCAGCGAGCACCAGGTATTTGCTGGAGATCAGCTGCTGCTTTCTTCTGACGGCCTGCACAATTCCGTGTCGCTGGACGATATCGTTCGAATCACCGGCGGCAGCCGCGATTTAAGCATGGCGGCGCACGATCTGGTGGAGCTTGCGAAGCAGCGCGACGGCAGTGACAACATCAGTATCCAGCTGATCCGCATCCTGGGCGTCGAGCGCGTGGGCATGTACCGCGGGAGACATTATAAGCTTCAATAAGAGCTTGGACCCCGGCGACCAGTTGGATCATTACCGAATAGAGGCGCTCGTCGCGCGCAGCGGCATGGCGTCCATTTTTCGCGGCACCGACACACGCACAGGCCGCCCCGTCGGCATAAAGATTCCACACTTAGAGGTGGAGAGCGATCCCGTTTTTTTCGATCGCTTTCGCCGTGAGCAGGAGATCGGCGAAAAACTTGATCACCCGGGCGTCATGAAAGTGATGAGCGATCCCGATCGCACCAAGGTCTACATGGTGATGGAGTGGGTGGACGGTCGCCTTCTCCGCCAAATCCTTCAAGAGCAGCGCAAACTCTCTCCGGAGCGCGCGGTGCGGCTCATCCTGGGAATTTGCGATGCCTTGGAATATATTCACAGCCATGGCGTTGTGCACCGTGACTTGAAGCCGGAGAACATCATGGTCGATGCTGACGACCGCGTCAAACTGATCGATTTCGGCATTGCCGGCCAGGAAGGCGCGCGCCGCCTTACCTTCGCCAAGCTCTCACAACTGATGGGAACGCCCGATTACATCGCTCCGGAACAAGTGAAGGGAAAACGCGGCGATGCGCGCAGCGACGTCTACGCGCTCGGCGTCATGCTGTATGAAATGCTCGTCGGACAAGTGCCCTTTCGTGGACCGAATGCGTTCGCGATCATGAATGACCGATTGCTCAACAATCCTGTTCCGCCCCGGGAGCTGGACCCGAACATCTCGCCTGCTCTCCAGGAGATTATTTATCGTGCGATCGAGCGCGATCCCAAAAACCGGTATGCAAGCGCCCGCGAGTTTGCGTGGGATCTCAAGCACCAAGACGAAGTGGGCGTCGCCGAGCGTCCCGAGCTGAGGGAATGGAAACACCGAAAATCGGCGTGGCACAAAAGGGTTCTCTTCTATGCCATGCTGGCGATGATCCCGGTGGTGGTCTTCGGCCTCTTACTATACGTCGCCCGGCATACCTGAACTTCAGGCGGGGCGTTTTGGGATTGCGCGAACCGCGCCTGTCGAGATCCCGCCATCGACTAATAGCGTCTGTCCTGTGATGTAGCGGCTGGATTCAGAAGCCAGGAACACGACGGCTGAATCGAGATCGCCGGTTTGCCCGGGCCGCTTGACTGGAATCCGGTCGCTCAGATATTCCACCCATTGCTTGTCTTCGTACATCACCTTGTTCTGCTCGGTGCGGAACCAACCCGGCGCGAGGCAATTCACCGTTATCCCGTGACTTCCCCAATCGTCGGCGAGACTCATGGTCAGCTGCTTGATGCCTCCGCGGCTCGCGCCATAAGGAGCGAGCCCCGCGTAACCATTCACGCTGGTGACCGACCCGATATTGACGATGCGGCCGTAACCGCGAGGAATCATCCGGCGCGCGACCGCCTGCGCGACAAAAAAGCTGCCGCGAAGATTGGTCTCGAGGATTGAGTTCCAATCGTCCCAGGTCACCTCGAGCGCCGGCTTGCGGATATTCATGCCCGCATTGTTCACCAGAATGTCGATCCGGCCGTATGCGTCTTCCGCCGCCGCGGCCATCTCTTCAATGCTGTGAAGATCCCGAACATCCAGCGCGAGCGAAACGGCGCGCTGGCCTAGTTTCGTAATTTCCGCTTCAAACGGCAGTAGGCTTTCACGCGTGCGGCTGGTGAGAACCAGATCCGCGCCTGCGTTCGCCAGAGCGCGCGCGAATTGCTGGCCGAGTCCGCGGCTGGTTCCGGTCACGATGGCCACACGGCCGGTGAGATCGAACAAGTTGCTGTTCATGCGTTCCGCCCCGGCGTAAGGATGACCTTCATCAAGTTAGCTTCACGCGAGTGGAGTCGCTCAAACCATTGCGCTCCGTCTTCGAGCGGCGCAACCATACTAATCAGCGGCTTCACTTCGACCGCGCCGCGGGCGAGCATAGCGATACAGCGCGGATATTCACCCGAGGAAGCGGCGGAGCCTTGCAACCGTATCTGGCGGCTGACGACGGCTTGCAGGGGTATCTCCGCGATTGGCGCGATATTCCCGATCAAGACAACCGTACCGCCTTTCCGGACGCTCTCGACGGCGGTCTTGATGGTTGCGGTGCTGCCGACGGCCTCAAGCGCGACGTCGACACCATCACCGGAAGAAAGCCGCTTAACTTCGGCAACCGCGTCTGCTTTCTTGGCGTTAATCGTGACCGTCGCTCCGAGCTGGTTTGCGAGTTGAAGACGCGAGTCATCGATATCGACAACGTAGATTTGTGAGCAATTCGCCTCACGCAAAGCTTGCAACACGAGCAGCCCGATTATGCCGGCGCCTACAACCAAAGCTGTTCCGTTCTCAGGCATTTCGGCGAGCGACACCGCATGCACCGCGACCGCCAACGGCTCAATCATCGCGGCTTCAGCGAAAGGGACGCCGGCGGGAAGCGGATGAATGATGCGGTCCGGCACCACCACGTATTCGGCAAACGCGCCAGCACGGCGGTATTCAGGCGTCGAGACGCCGAGCACCTGGCGGCGCTCACAGAGGTTCACCTGGCCCCGCCGGCAGTATTCGCACGCGCCGCAATAAACCGTGGAATCGAAAGTGATGCGGTCGCCTTCGCGCGCGGCGGTCACCTCCGACCCGATTGCCGCAACGCTTCCGGCAGCCTCGTGCCCCATAACGATGGGTGGAATGCGGCGACCCGATGCGCCGTCGTACCCATGCACATCGCTGCCGCAAATTCCGCACGCCTCGACCCGGACGAGAACCTCATCCGGTCCGGGCCGAGGCATCGGAAGATCGGCGATTTCGAGCCGGCTGTATTCGGAAAGCAGAAGAGCCTTCATGCAGGCATATTAGCCGAGAGGCTCTTTGCCGACCGTCAGGCCTTATCGCCGCCAGTGGCCTTCAACCCAAAACCATCCCTGCGACCGTCGTCTCCAGTGCCCCGGAACCCAGCGGTGGTAGTACGGCTGAGGCGGAAGCGTCCACTGGCCTGGGACCCAGACGTATGCGTTCCCGTCCCAGCGGTGATAGCCAGCGACCCAGATATAACCGGGTCCTGGGCGGGCCACAACCACCTCTCTGCGCGGCGGCGGAGGGCCGATTCGAACATAGATTTGCGCATTCGCGGAACCAACCGCGAGCGCGAGACCGAGCAAGGCGGTCGGAATCATTCTGTTCATAGATCCTCCTACTTCGTATCGGGCGTGGCGTTCTGCTGCCGCTCTTGGGAATGCTGCCGCATCCGGTCGCGCATCTGCTGTTGCATCTGATCGTAGGTCTTCTTTTGATCGTCCGTCAGGATGGCTCGGATCTTGGAGTCACTATCCTCCCGCACGGCGCGCATTTTCTCGCCGCGCTCCTGCGCGGAGAGCGATGCATCCGCCCGAACGCTCTGCATCTGCTGCTGGCGGCTCGTCAAAACAGGTAAGATCTGGTTCTGCTGATCGGCGCTGAGATTCAGCCGCTTGGTGAGCATTTGAATTTGCCGGTTCGGGTCGGGTTGATGACGCTCCGGCGTTTGATTCGTCTGCTGAGGAGCGGACTGATCCTGCGCTTGTGGCGCAGCTATCGCGGCGCCCAGCCCAAAGAAAGTGGAAAGGCCAAGTGTAAAGATTTGTTTTCTCATTTTTGATTTCTCCTGTCGAGATCTGGTCGTCTCTACTGACAGAGACGGAATTGGCGTCAGGATGGTTTATCCGGCCCGCGTTAAACTTCATTTACCGGAAACTGGGAAACTGGTATTCAATGGTTGCTGCGGCGATAGCCGATCCGAACGTCGCCTTCGTGCTTCTGGTGCTCGGCGCTCTCGGGGTGTATTGGGAGATGCACGCGCCGGGAATGATTGTGCCGGGCGTTCTGGGCGTGCTGATGTTGTGCACGGGCGCGTATGGGCTATATCAAGACTCGCCCACGTGGTACGGCCTGACGCTGCTCGCGCTGGCTGTGCTTCTGCTGACGATTGAGTTCAAATATTACACGCACATGATCTCAGGTGCGGCGGGGACTATTTTGCTGGCATTCGGCGCGATCGCGCTTCTTCAAGGGCCGCGCAGGGTGACGCCGGGATTGGCGATTGCAGTCTCAGTGGCCTTCGGCATCATCACCGTCTTTCTTGGATCGCTGGGAATGCGCGCGCGAAAGAGCAAGCACCGCACTGGGTTGGAAAGCCTGGTGGGGGAGATCGGAGTTTCGAGGACGGAGCTCAATCCGGAAGGCATGGTGTTCCTGCACGGCGAGTACTGGAAGGCGCGGAGCGATCACGCCATTCCGGCGGGGCAGCGTGTCAGGGTCGAGCGCATTGACGAGTTAGTCGCGTATGTCACGGAGGCTTAGAACATGACGATATTCGGGCAGCTTTTCTCAGGCGGCTTTTTGATTCTGATCATCATCTTGTTCTTTTACTTGATCTCTTCGGTGAAGATCCTCGCCGAATATGAGCGTGGAGTGATCTTCCGGCTGGGACGCGTGCTGAAGGAGCCGAAAGGGCCTGGGATCATTCTCGTATTCGCGCCGCTGGATAGAATCGTGCGCACGTCTCTGCGCATTGAGGCGATGGAGGTTCCGCCCCAAGATCTCGTGACGCGTGACAACGTGACGGTGAAAGTAAATGCCGTGATTTACTTCCGGGTCGTGGATCCGACGAAAGCTGTTCTGGAAGTTACGAACTTTCTCTACGCGACCAGCCAGCTCGCGCAGACCACGCTGCGCAGCGTGCTCGGCGAAGTGGAATTGGACGAACTACTCAGCCAGCGCGAAAAGATCAACGTTCGATTGCAGGCGGTCCTCGATCAGCATACCGGACCCTGGGGCGTGAAGGTGACCTTGGTGGAAGTGAAGCAGGTGGATTTGCCCGATCAAATGATTCGGGCGATTGCACGGCAGGCCGAAGCGGAACGGGAGCGTCGCGCGAAGATCATTCACGCCGAAGGCGAATATCTCGCGGCGGAGAAATTAGCCATGGCCGCGCGCACGATTCAGACACAGCCGGTGGCCATTCAACTTCGGTACTTGCAAACCTTGGTCGAGATTGGGGCCGAAAAGAACACGACGGTAGTGTTCCCGGTTCCGGTGGACATGATAGCCTCTCTGACGAGGTTAATGGACAACGCGGCGCGAAGTGGAGAAAAGTCTCAGGCTGCAGATTCCTCAACGGCATAATCAACCGCTTAAGAACCCGGCGAAGAGGCGCTTTCGGGCACGCAGCGCATAACCTGCTCGCGCTGCGTGTTGAGACTCGTCGCAATACGGTCACTCTCGATCAGCACAAATTCGTCCGTAACCGCGAAATCCTTGCGCGCTTGAATCATGCGGCGGTGGTCCTCGCGCAATTTCGGCAATGTCTCGACTGCCGGTGAAGAGCCGCGCAGGGCGGCTGACAAATAATACAGCGTAAATTCCACGTGGTTGGCGAACGTCTCGAACGTCTCCGGCGGCGTATGCGGCTGAGCGCCGATGAGGCCGGCCTCCAGTCCCATAATTGCGTGCACCAGCGCGTGTGAGCTGGCCAGCATAGAGGTGAGGCAATTCAATTTTTCCGCCGTGATCTTCGGCTCCGAGCTGACCCGATCCACCGACGCTTCGGCATTCGACCGAGCCCGCCGCCACGCCCTGCGAGTTTCGTCCAACTCAGATGCAATAGCGTCATCGCTGCGGGCGAACCGCGCGGCGACAGCGTGGAAATAGAGGCGGCAAGCGTCGAGCATCTCCGCCATCGCTTCAGATACTTGTCTTCGCTCCCAAGTCGGCCAGAGAACATAGGCAATGAGAGCAAGAACCCCGCCCGCCACAGTGTTCAAGGCGCGTTGGACCGCCACGTCTCGGGGAGCGATGCCGGTCGCCGCGATCAAGAATACTATCAGACCGCTGATTGCAACGCTGAAGACGCCGTAATTGGCGGGCCCGATGCGCCGCATCATAAACGTAAACGCGCCAACCAGAAGCAACTCGGTGAGCGCCGATTGCGGGAAGATGTGATACAAGATCGTCGCTACCACTAGGCCGGCAAACGTACCGGCCAAACGCAAGACGCCTCGGCTGAAGGTTGTAGTGAAGTCCGGCTTGAGCACGACCGCGACGGTCATCGGAATCCAATAGGTGCGTTCCCAGCTGATGCCGCGGCCGATTGCATCGGCAATCGCGACGCAAACAGCGAGACGGATGGCGTGACGGCAGAATGCGGATCTGAGATCAAGGTTGGCGCGCAGCGTGCCGAACCAATTCCGGACCTGCAATCTCCAAGGCTGCGCTGCTTCGCGTTTGGCAAACTCCTCCAGACCGGAGGGAATGGCGTGATTGGCCAGCTCGACAACTGCGCGAAGCTGTCCCGCCAGGAGATCCACCGCGGATGCAACCTCATCGGCAAGCGCGGGCGGCGCTGATTGCTTCCCGTGCGCCTCCTCCACCAATCTGCGCAGCTCTGTGATGAGCTCGGTTTCCTCTTTCACGCATTCACCAGTCACGAGGCATTGCCCAACTGCATTGAGCAGCTTGGAGGAAAGTTGCAGGAGCTCGGTATGGGAGCGCAAACGGCGAAGCCTAAAAACGGACATGCGAATACGGTCCGCCTGATCGAAGAGCAACCGGAAACGTTCGCCCTCGAGACTGTGATCTCGGCCAAGGGCGTTCAGCGTTTCCTGGACTTGAGGGCTGATAGGAGAGAGCGGCGTCGAGACGGATGTGTCGGTACGCGGATCGATTTCCTTTGAAAGCTCGAGGTACACTCCGCCCACCGCGCGCTGTTCGGGACTATAGCGCCGAACCGGCCAGAAAAGAAGGGCCAAGCCAGTCTGCAGCAGCCCGCCGGCGAGCACAAGCAGAGCCGCGTAGAGCGCTCCTTTAGGGGACATTGCGCCGCGCGCCGCGAAAACAAGCAAGGCTACCAAAGTATTCAATCCGAGATCGCCCGCTCGCGTGCTGATGGAAACCAGCATGCCCGCTGCAAAGGCCCACAATGCTGCAACGATAATGGCCGCTCCCTGATACGCGCCGGTGACTGAACCAGTGAAAACGGCAATGGCCCCGAGAATGCTCCAGGCAAGCATCCTGCGAGCTCTCTGCGCGTAGGGATCGCGGCCATCGGAATACGAAACATTCAGTGCGCCGGTAGTGACTGCAACCGCGCCCAGAGGGTTGCCCATGGCGATGCCGACGCCCAGCGGCAGCGCGACCGCGAGTGAGTTCCGCAGAGCCATCCAGGCGCTATTGATCTTGCTTTTGTCCAGGCGAGTAAGGGCGCGCCAGAAGGCTGCTCCGGGACTTGGTTGCGTTTGACTGGAGGTTTCAAGAGACGTCAAATTCCAGTTTGGCTGACGGCGCTGTTTGATTTCGACTGATGAAGCGTCTATATAAATGTGCTAGGCAAAACGATAGTGGCTGTCATTGGCTTGGCGCTTTGCGAAATCGCTTGCGGGCAGAATCCTCCGCAATCGAATCGACCGGTGGCCCCGCTCTCGACTGCCGGAAAGTGGCAGAATTTCGTGGATGAGACGGCGAATCCGCTGACCATGGCCGCGGGCTTATTCAACGGGACCATGGCGCACATCACAAACTCCGATCCGAAGTATGGAACCGATAGCGGGGCGTTTGCGGCGCGTTTCGGCGCATCCTTCGCCGACATAGTGAGCCAGAATTTCTTCGGCGATTTCGTACTCGCTTCCGCGTTTCACGAGGGTCCTCGATATTTTCGGATCGGCCCCCAGCGTGGGTTCCGGTGGCGAGTGGAATACGCGGTGACCCGTGCGGTGGTCATTGACGCGGATGACGGTTTTCGACGCAAGCTCTTCACAAGACATTAAAATCGGGCAGCCTCAGGATTCTGGCTTTTCCCGCGCTGTCTTCCCCGGCAGATCGAAAGGATTCTCATGCACTTTTTCGCGAATTCCCCTATGAAGAGTGCGAGCGAGTGAGATACTCGCGTCTCCGAAGCGATCCCGAATATGGTCCACAGAGCGAAAAGCTTGCCGCAAGCGCGCTGTTTGCGCTTCTTCGAGCAGATTCATTTGGCCTTCCTCATGCTGCAATGATCCGGCATGTACTCCCAAGAGGCGAATGCGCGTCTTCCCATCCCAAGCTTGCCTGAACAATCGGATAGCCGCTGAGGCGACCTCGCGATCCAATTGCGTTGCGTGGTCAAGCGAGCACGCGCGCGTGATAGTTGAGAAATCTTCGTGCCGCAATTTGAGCTGGATGGTACGCGAGTGGAGCCCTTGTTCCCGCAGGCGCTTGGCGACCATTTCCGAGAGTTTCAGCAGTGAGGCTTCCAGTTGGTCACGATTGTTCGTGTCCTCGCTGAATGTATTTTCGTGGCTGATCGATTTTGGATCGTCATTTGCCCCGATCGGTGAATCGAACCATCCTCCCGCGTCTTCCCCGCGCGCTTTGCCGGCCAGCGCGAGGCCCCAGCGCCCAAAGCGCGAGGCAAGGAAACTCTCGTCGAGCGCGGCTAAATCGCCCACTTTTTGGATGCCGAGACTGTGAAGGGCAGCCTCGGTCTTTTTGCCGACGCCCGGAATCTTGCGAACTTCGAGCGGAGCCAAAAATCGGGATTCCTGCCCGGGAAGAATGTAGAGTACGCCGTTCGGCTTGGCTTGATCGGACGATACTTTGGCTACCAGGCGCGAAGAAGCTAGTCCGAGAGAACATTTCAGCTTCGTTTCCTTGCGGATCGTCTCATGCAGCGCGTAGGCAGCTCGAAGCGGTGGACCGAGCAAGCGTTCGGTCCCGGTCAAATCGACATAGGCTTCATCAATCGACGCCATTTCGACCTGCGGAGAAAAACGATTCAGTATGGCGAAGACTTTCTTGGAGAGCTCGCGATAACGGCCGGGGTGTCCATCGACAAATATCGCCTGAGGACATAACCGAGCTGCGGTTCGCAACGGCATGGCCGAATGCACGCCGAATTTTCGGGCCGCGTAAGACGCCGCGGCCACCACGCCGCGCTGATTCGCCTGGCCGCCGACCACGACCGGCTTGCCTTTGAGCGCCGGATCGAAAAGTTCCTCCACTGAAACGAAGAACGCGTCCATGTCGAGATGACAAACTAGTCGCTGCATGGCTCATCATCCGGAAAGCGTCGCGCCGATCACGCGGGGCAAGCCGGCCAAATCCGAGATTACTTCAATATCAATCCAATTTGCGGCCAGCATCTCTCGGACGCCATCGAGTGAGCGATAGCCAAGCTCGATGATTAGCCTGCCCCCTGGCTTCAGCGCAATCGCACCGCCCCGAATCAAGCGCTGATAAATTTCAAAACCGGTATCACCCGCAAAGAGCGCGATGTGCGGCTCCCAATCGCGTACCTCGCTCTGCATGTTCGCCGCGTCCCCCCCTGGAACGTAGGGAGGATTCGATAACAGAAGATCGAGGCTGTGTGCTCTGACGCAATCTAGTAGATCCGCTGCGAAGAAGGACACACGCGCGTTATGCGCCCGGCGATTTCGTTCCGCAACTGCTAGAGCTGGCAGAGAAACATCAGACGCAAGCATCGGGCAGCCACTTTCTAGAGCCACGGTGACGGCGATAGCTCCTGAACCTGTCCCTACATCGAGCGAACGGGAGTCCGGGCGCGATTTCAGAAATGTCAGTGCCGCTTCTACCAGATGTTCCGTTTCCGGGCGAGGAATCAGGACATCGGAGTTCACGTAGAAATCCCTTCCGTAGAATTCTTGACGATGCGTGATGTACTGGGTCGGCTTGCCCTTCAGCCGTTCGTTCAAATAACGCCCGTAATGAATCCAGGCGCGCTGCGCCAGCTCATCCTCACTATGCGCGTAGAGATAGGCGCGCTCGCAGTGCATAGCATGACACAGCAGTACTTCGGCCGTCAGCCGCGGAACAGAAACGGAAGATTGCTCAAGAATCGCTGTGCCCTGAAGCAGGGCGGTTTCGACGGTCACGCGCGAAGATCGTTGGATCTAAGCGGCTCGGCCTTCATCGCGCATTCGCTGCGATTGATAATAGCTGGTCAGGGCATCGATGAGCGGCTGCAGACGCCCCTCCATAATGAGGTCAAGCTGGTGCAAAGTTAAGCCGATGCGATGATCGGTCACGCGATTCTGCGGAAAATTATAAGTGCGGATTTTTTCGCTGCGATCGCCCGTTCCCACCATGCTCTTTCGTTCCGCCCCAATCTGCGCAAGCTGCTTTTCCAGCTCCATCTGGTAGAGCCGCGAGCGCAGAACCTGCATGGCCTTGCTGCGATTCTTGATTTGTGATTTCTCGTCCTGGCATGACACCACCGTGTTGGTCGGTAGATGCGTAATCCGGACAGCCGAGTAAGTCGTGTTAACGGATTGTCCGCCGGGGCCGGAAGAACAGAATGTATCGATGCGAAGGTCTTTGGCATCCACTTGCACATCCACCTCATCGGCTTCCGGCATCACTACGACTGTGATCGTTGACGTATGGACTCGGCCTTGGGTCTCCGTAGCTGGAACACGCTGCACGCGATGAACGCCGCTCTCATACTTCAAGCGGCTATAGACCTTCTTACCGCTGATCATGGCGATGACTTCGCTCAGTCCTCCGACTGACGATTCGCTTAAGGAAGTGACTTCGACCTTCCAGCCCTGCTCCTCGGCGTAGCGTGTATACATTCTGAATACCTCGCCGGCGAAGAGCGACGCCTCATCTCCACCGGCGCCTTTCCGAATCTCCAGCACGACATCCTTCTCGTCGTTCGGGTCCTTCGGCAGAAGCAAGAATTTCAGATCTTCTTCAATGGCCGCCACCTCAGGTTCCAATCGAACCACTTCCATCTCGGCCATCTGCCGAAGTTCCGAATCGCTCTCGCTCAACATGACGCGAACTTCACGCAATTCGTGGTCGGCCTTCTTCCAATCGCGATATTTAGTGACTAACTCGGTGAGTTCGCTGCGAGCCTTGGTTACCTTGCGATACTGATCCGAATCGTTGATAACAGAAGGGTCGGTCATCCGAGCCGTAAGCTCGTTGAATCGCGCCTCCGCTTCTTCCAATCGATCCGTATATTGCATGAGATTACGCGATGACGAGCTCGCCGCCGTGCGCGCGCTCGAGCTCCATGGCCCGTTCGAGCGCGTGGATGGCTACTTCCGCTTGCGCATCGGAGGGTGGCTGAGTGGTCACGCGCTGCAGCCAGAGGCCCGGCCGCGTGAGCACGGACATTAGTCCGCGTTGGCGTCTGGCAGCGAAACGAATCACCTCATAACTGACGCCGACAATTACTGGAAGCAATGCGATGCGCCACGCAAACTTCGCCCAAGAACTATCTATGGGCAGGAAGGCATAGGCAATGAGCGCAAGAATCAGCACCACCATTAAGAAGCTGGTGCCGCAGCGCGGATGCCATGTCACGAACCGCTGCGCATTTTCGACCGTGACCGGCCGGCCTGATTCGAAGTTGAAAACCACCTTGTGCTCGGCGCCGTGATACTCGAAGACCCGATGAATGTCTTTCAAGCGTGAGAGCAGATAGATAAATGCTAAGAAGATAGCGATTCGCAACGTGCCGTCTACCATGTTGATGGCAAACCGGCTGCCCAGCGCGTCGACGTGTTTTCCGATCGTAGTGGCGAGATAGAGGGGGACAAACTTATAAAGAGCGATCATGAACAGC
>JBAUUG010000500.1:0-4842 GCA_049582585.1 Bryobacteraceae bacterium
GGCTATCGGCATGGAGCTTTTCAACGACACGAATGGGGAGCACATTCCCGTTTTCACAAAAATCGAGCCACTGCTTGGTGAGATTCGGTCTGCCTCTGCACCGCAATTTGCCGCCAATCTCGAAAAACTGATCGACGCAACGCCCAACGGGCGCGAGCGAGTGGCAAGGACGCGTGAATTCATGAAAGGAATACGCGCCCAGTTTGAAGCGAGACGAGCCAACACGGCGCGGCAGAGTTAGTCGCCCGCTATGCGGGTTGCACTTGGCGCGCGAGGAGCAGGGTCATGTCATCGTGCAGCTCGGGCGTTCCGGTCCAGCTTCGGACTGCTTCAAATATGATGCCGATAATCTCGTGATCGTTGCGATGGGCGTGTTTCTTCACCAGTTCGATTAAGCGCGCCTCTCCAAACTCTTCATCGTAGGCGTTTTCAGGCTCAGTGATTCCGTCGGTATAGCAGACCAGCAGGTCGCCCGGATGGACGGCGAGAGAGCTTTCGCCATACTTTGTGAACGGAAATGCTCCGACAACGGTGCCATTCGAATCAAGAGAGACGACATCGCCATTGCGAAAAAGCAGGGGCGATAAATGGCCGGCGTTGGTGTAGGTCAGGGTGCTGCTGGGTTCGTCGTACAGAGCGAAAAAGAAGGTCGCGTATTTCTCCGCGGAAGTGAGCGCGTAGATCTGTTGATTGAGTTTGGCGACCAGCGTGGCGGGATCGATTTCAGGACATTCGACCGATTCGTCGCCCTCTGAAGGCTGGGACTGACTCACTTGCGCCCGCAAAGTGGCCTGAAGGGTAGCCATGAGCAAGGCGGCCGAGATTCCTTTCCCGGCGATATCTCCGATGGCAAACGCAATTTTGCCGCGAACCAGGGCCTGGTAGTCGTAGTAATCGCCGGAAACCATGCGGGCGGGATCGCAGCGAGCGGTGACCTGGAGCCCCGCGCGCGGCGGCGCTTCTTTCGGATACAACTGGGATTGCACTTCGCGGGCGATCTCAAGCTCAGTCTGCAAACGTTCCTTCTCTTTTTCAATCACGAGCAGCCGCTCGAGATTGCCGGTCATTTGGTTGAACGATTCAGAAAGCTCGCCGAGCTGATCGTGACTGCGAACGGCGATGCGATGGGAGAAATCGCCGAAAATAACCCGGCGGGTTCCTTCATAGAGCTGATTAACAGCTTGGGTGATGCGGCGGGACAGCGACACGCCGATGAAGACCGCGACCAGCTCAACCAAGAGAAACAGAATTGCGATTGCGATGACCACGTCGAAGAGAACACCGCGCAGGACCTCGGTTCTGGAAAAAAAGCTTCGCAGAACTGCGGAGGGGCGGGAGTACACCCAGAGCACGCCTTCATACGCTTGACCGGGCCGATCGAGGTGGTAGTGCGGACGAGTGGAGGGCCAGAGGACGGGGATATCCAGGCGATTCACCGGAGGCGGAATGCGGGTTGCGCGCCGACCGGCTGAATACATTGCTTTGCCGTCGAAAGTGAACTTAAGATCGGCATTTGCCGATGAATGGTTGGCCCCGGGGGTTATGCTCAGGGAGCCGGCGGAGGCGGGCGCGGCGTCCTGTTCACGTTTTTCATGAGTTTCAACCAAGGCGATGACGCCCAGGTGAGGAACGAGGTTCTCGACCATTTCATTCGATAACGGCGCGAGCGCGGTGATCTCCTGCTTGTCATCGATATAGTGGGCCCAGCCGTAGAAATGGCTGCGGAGCACCAGTAAGCCGTCCACATTCTTCCAGCCGGGCGGGACCTCGAGAGGGAGAGCATCGGCGGGATAGCGATGGTCGCCGGTTTCATCTTTCACGTACAAAGTGATGCCGGGAAGCGTATGGCCAAAGGCCTTGAGAACTTCCGGCGCGGCTGAGGAACGCTGTTGGGGAGCCATTCCGTGAATGGTTTCGACAGCGGCGTTGACGCTGTCGAGGCGTCGATCCAATGCGGAACTAGCGAGATAAATTGCCAGCTCATTCATGAGAGCCCATGCGCCGAGACCGACCAGCACGAATAGGAGCATGATGGGCAGCACGCCGAAAAGGCCGTAGACAAAGAGCAAGCGGTTGCGAACGCTCCAGAGCGAGTGCCGCTTGAGATACCGGAGAGCACGAAACGCGACGATTGCGAGGAGCGGGATGAGCGCCAGGACGTCCAAAGCAAGAAGCTCGCCGTGGCCGGTGAAATAGAAAACGAAATAGAGGACGAGCGCGATTAGGAAGGCGATCCCAACCTTGCCGAAATACTTGGCGATCTCGCGAACTCGTGACATCACTAGAGATTATCGCGTGGGAGAGCGGGGGTTATTCTCCGCGCGTTTCTTACAGGCAAATTTCACAGGTCGGTCATTATCGCTGAAACAATGCCGTTAACTACGGATCGAACGTCGGGGGTTCTTCATGTTCCATCACATAACCAGGTCTGTCCGCAAAGGTGTGACGGCTCGCGGCAGAGCGTTGATGGTGCTTGCCGGGATAGCGGCGGCGGCGCTAGCGGTTGCAGGCAGGCAACAGACGCCAGCGCCAGCGCCGCACGATGCCATCGCCCAGGCGCAAAGAACCATCCCCCGTTCCGGCGGAGCGACCGGAGCAGACGAAGACCGAGCACGACCGCTCCGATATCTTCAAGGCAACTAACGCCAAGCCGTCGTCCACGGTTACCAAGACCCAGCCTAAGGAAGGCAAAATCTCGGGTTTCGATTTCTATCGGGATCCTCTGAACTCCGACACCCCGAACCAGAGCCCTGACGAGATCATGCAGAAGGAGAGTGCAAACAAAGCTGCCGTGATGGCGGCTCAGCGGGCTCTCTTGGAGCGCCGGTACAATCTGGAGCCTAAGCTTGATCCCCAGGCGAAGATGTCACGCGGCAAGCCTCTGGTGGTGGGTCCGACGGCGCGATTGGCTCAAGGAATGACTTGGGAGCGCCTGGCGCAAATGCCCACGGACGACATCAGGGCGCGCGACGTCTTTCCTTATCCCGCGCTGCCGCATCCTTTGCAATCAAACGGCGGCCAGGTTTTCCCGCAGATGCAAATCAAGATGTTTCCCAGGTTGGAGCGTTTTGACGTGGATTTCGATTTGCCGGAAGTGTTCCTGCCCGAGTTCCCGCCTGCGATCTTCCTGAGTAACCGGCCGGAGCTGGGCGATGTGTCGCGAGGCGAAGTCATCTCGATCAACAACTATTACCGGCTGTTTAAGGACATTTTGACGCCCGTTCAGCTCGACGGCTTGAGGCTCCTGCTCACTCCTTTTCCACAGGAGGAGTTCAACCCCACCGACGACCATAAAAGCCTCGAGCCGAGTTTAGGCGTCACCTGCTTCGATTGCCACGTGAATGGCCACACAACGGGGCAGTTCCACCTGAACCCGGATATGCGGCCAGAGGAGCGGCGACTTCGGCTGGATACGACAAGTCTCAGCGGAGTGTTCAACCAGCAGATTCATTCCTCGAAACGCAGCCTGCGTTCGGTGGAAGACTTCACGGAATTCGAGCAACGCACGGCCTACTTCAACGGCGATGAGATTCATGCGATTAAAAAAGGCATGAACATTTTAGACCGTATTCAAGTGAGTCATATGGCGCAGATGCAGAACATGTTGGATTTTCCCCCGGCGCCCAAGCTTGATCCGATAACAGGCCGTCTGGATCGATCGAAAGCGACGGCAAGCGAGCTGCGAGGGGAACAGATCTTCATGGGAAAGGGCCAGTGCGCCGTGTGTCATCCAGCGCCGGTCTACCTTGACAACCAAATGCACGATCTGCATCTCGAGCGATTTTTGAAGAATGAGCCTGGTGACGGGCCAATGAAGAGCTTCACGCTGCGAGGCATCAAAGATAGCCCGCCGTATCTGCACGACGGCCGATGCCTGACGCTCGAGGACACAGTGGAATTCTTCAACCTGGTGCTGGGAACGAAGCTCAACCAGCAAGAAAAAACCGACTTGGTCGCGTTTATGCGGCAGTTGTGAAGAGGCCGGCGGACCCGCGATAGAATGGCGTCTCAGACCGGGAGACGGCAATGGGCGATAAGCAGGTTTGTTTCGTTGTGATGGGGTTCGGCAAGAAGACGGATTATCCAACGGGGCGCGTGATTGACCTGGACAAGTCATATCAGTACATCATTAAGCCGGCGGCGGAGGCAGCAGGCCTCGAATGCAAGCGAGCCGATGAGATTATCCATTCGGGAACCATCGACCTGCCGATGTACGAGCAGTTGTTGATGGCAGATGTAGTGGTCGCCGACGTCTCCACTTCCAATTGCAACGCTTTCTACGAACTGGGCGTGAGACACGCGCTGCGCCCTTATACGACAATCACGATCGCCGAAGACAAGATGGTTTTTCCGTTCGATGTGAATCACATCGCGATCAGGAAATACCAGCATCTGGGCGAAGGTATCGATTTCGGCGAAGTGATGCGAATGCAAAACGAGCTGAAAGAAGCGATCCGCATTATCGCCGGCAAGCCGACGGACGACAGCCCGGTCTACACGTTTTTGAAAGATCTCAAGCCGCCGATGCGAGCTGTCGCGCAGGACATTGCGAAACAGGCGCCTGCTTCGAGCGGTGATTCGGGAAATAGCGAGACCGTGAGTGTGATCATGACTCAGGCCCAAACAGCGCTCGACAAGAGCGACTTTGTCACCGCGAAATCATTGCTGGCAGTTGTAAAAGGCATGCTGCCAAACGATCCTTACGTGGCGCAGAAGCTGGCGCTGGCAACGTACAAGAGCAAGATTCCAACTCCCATTCAGGCGCTGAATGAGGCAAAAGCAATCATCGAAGATCTCAAGCCCGAGATCTCGACGGACACCGAAACGCTTGGCTTATGGCTG
>JBAUUG010000501.1:0-8927 GCA_049582585.1 Bryobacteraceae bacterium
CAAGAAAGCCGCGCAATCCGACGACGATCAGAAGAAGAAAATTCCCAGCCTCTACCGGCCTGGCGAAAAGCCGAACACTCCGCAATAGTCAATCTTTGTCGTAAAGTGAAGCTAGGGACTTCTTCGCTTGGCTCATCACCACCATTCGCACGTGCATGGCACGGGTTGGATTCTCCGCGTCTCGTTAGTCGCGACACTCCTGTTCACCGCGTTCGAAGTCATGGCGGGCCTTCGCTCCGGAAGCTTGGCGCTGCTCTCAGATGCCGGCCACAACTTCACCGATGCGCTTGCCTTGCTGCTGGCGGCAATCGGCCTCTATTTGCAAGGCAAGCCCGCAAACCAAAATAAGACCTATGGCTATCAGCGCGCCGGCGTCATCACAGCGTTTCTCAACGCCTCCACTCTGATCCTTATCTCGCTGGTAATTTTTTGGGAAGCCATAGGCCGAATCCTCCATCCGCAACCCGTGAATGAACGGATCATGATGTGGGTTGCGGCCGCAGCTCTTGTGTTAAACGGCGCGATCATGCTTGCGCTGCATCGCGGTCAAAAAGGTGATATCAATATCCGCGCGGCTTTCGTTCACATGATGGGAGATGCCCTGGGCGCGGCGGCGATCATTCTGGGCGCCATCGTGATCGGCTACACCGGTTGGAGCTATATCGACCCTGCACTTTCCATCGCGCTCGCCGGGTTGATCATCTACACGGCTTGGGATATTATTCGCGACTCGCTCAACATTCTGCTCGAAGGGTTGCCACGCGGCCTCGCGCTTGCGGATGTCACAAAGGCTATGGGCGGCGTGGAAGGCGTGTTAGACGTTCATGATCTGCATATCTGGAGCCTTGGATCTCACACGCACGCTCTAAGTTCTCACGTGCTGATCGAGGATATGCCTCCATCCGCGAGTGAGTGCATCTTGAAACGCATCAATTCGATATTGTGCGATTTCGGCATTTACCACACGACAATACAGTTCGAGCACGTCCCGTGCGTGCTATCGGATAACGGCTGCCACATCACCAGTCGCGCGCACGATCACAGCCAGCACCAGCACTAGCGCATTTGTCCGTGTTAGCGCTCAGGCCGACATGAGATCGAGCATTCGCCGGCGGAACCTGACCGCCGTGGCGGGATCGGGCGTAATCACAAGAACCGTGTCGTCCCCCGCGACCGTGCCGACCACCTCGCCTAATTCCTCCCTATCGATCGCAATCGCTAGAGAATTTGCATGACCAGGCGATGTCCGAAGCACAACCAAGTTTTGGGCCACGCGGATGTCAAGAAGATACTCGTTGACCACGTCAGGTAATTGCGGGCCGCCCGGTTCGGATGGGAGCTGGCGATAACCTTCCGGCGTCTTCACAAGAGCAAGCTCACGCATATCTCGCGAGAGAGTGACTTGCGTGGTTTGTATGCCCAATTGGTTGAGTTCGCGCGCCAATTCCTCCTGCGTGTAGATTTCCCTGTTATGGATGACCTTGAGGATCTGGCCTTGGCGAAAACTCTTGTTCATCGCTGGCTCAGCCGCTTGCGCAATATCGTCAGCCGCTCGTCCGCTTCCGTCAGAGCGCGCCCGACCGCAGCTGGTCCCGTCCCCCCGGGCAGCTCGCGGCTTTTCATCCCTTCCAGTGGTGAGAGCAACCGCGTTATCTCCGGTTTAAACTCTGGGGCAAAAGAAACAAGTTCTTCGGCCGTCCAGTCCGATGGTTTTTTGTTCGATTTGACGCTTGCGACAACCAGTTGGCCCACGATCTGATGCGCCCGATGGAAAGCCACGCCATTTCGCGCCAGCTCTTCGGCGAGATCGGTAGCAACGACCCAGCTCTCCTCCGCGGCTGCGGCTGGAATCGCCGGATTGAGCACCACCGATTCCGCTACGACTTTCGCCATCGCGAGGGATCCGGAAGTTTGGTGAAAAGCGTCGAACAGCGGCTCCTTGTCCTCCTGCATGTCGCGATTGTAGGTCATGGGCAAACTCTTCATAGTGATAAACAGCGAGGTGAGGCTGCCGAACACGCGTCCGGATTTCCCGCGAATCAGCTCAAGCGAATCAGGATTCTTCTTTTGCGGCATCAGGCTTGACCCGCTGGTTACGCTGTCGCCGAGCGTCATCCAATTGAACTCTTCGCTCGAATACAAAATCCAGTCTTCAGCTAGCCGGCTCAAGTGCAGCATGATCAAACTGCAAGAGTACAGAAAGTCCAGGGCAAAATCGCGATCGCCCGATGCGTCCATGCTATTTCGCGTGATGGAAGAGAATCCTAAGTCTTTGGCGATCTCCTCTCGATCGAACGCAAACCCGCTTCCGGCCAATGCGCCCGAACCCAGCGGCATGACGTTGATCCGCGAGCGCGTCTGCTCCAACCGCTCGAAATCGCGCGAAAACATTTCGAAATACGCCAGCAGGTAGTGCGGCCAGCGCACAGCTTGAGCGCGCCGCAGATGCGTATATCCCGGAATCACCGCGTTCGGATACTTGCGGGCCAGCGTGACCAACTCGCTCAGCAAATCCGCAAGCTGCTCAAGAAGTGTATCCGCCGCCTCGCGCAGATAAAGTCGAATATCCAGCGAGACCTGTTCGTTGCGGCTGCGCCCGGTGTGGATTTTACCGGAAACCGCCCCGGCCTTTTCACTGAGTTTCCGAATGACGAACGTGTGGACATCCTCATCATCCGCGCCATCGAAGTAATTCGGATCTAGCGCTTCAGTTGCGATCTCCCGGAGCGCTACGATTAGCCGCCGGCATTCTTCGGCTGTCAATATTCCCTGTTTTTCAAGCGCCCGCGCAAAGGCCTGCGAGCCTTCGACATCGGCGAAAATGAGCTTTCGGTCGAAGTGCAGCGATCCTGAGAATCGCTCGAAGATCTCCGATGACCCACTCTCGAACCGTCCGCCCCAGAGCTTCATGACCGGCTATTCTTTAAGCGAAGCTCGCACTTTGATGGGCAAGCCTATTAAATTGATAAAGCCCAAGGCATCGCTCTGGTCATAACCCGCACCCATCGTGAAGCTCGCAATATCCAGATTGTAAAGAGAATTCGGACTCTTGCGACTGACCGGCTCAAGGTTGCCTTTATAAAGCCGCAGCGTGACTTCTCCCGTCACAGGCTCAGAGATCTTCGCAAAAAAGGCATCCAGCGCCTCACGCAAGGGAGTAAACCAGAGCCCGTTGTAAACCATCTCCGCATAATCGAGCGCAAGTTTCTGTTTGTAATGCAAAGTCATACGATCGAGCGTCAATGCTTCAAGTTCGCGAACAGCAGTCATGAGGATGGCGCCCCCGGGCGTTTCGTAGCAGCCGCGCGATTTCATGCCCACGAAGCGATTCTCGACCAAGTCAATGCGCCCGATACCGTGCTCGCCGCCAATCTTGTTGAGCTCTTCCAGCAGCGCAACTCCGCTCAGCTGATGCTGGCCATTCAGCGAAACAGGTACGCCGCTTTTAAATCCGACCGTAATTTCAGCGGGCTTTGAAGGCGCGTCCGCGACGCTCTTGGTGAGCATCCAAATGTGCTCCGGAGCCGCATTGGCCGGGTTCTCCAATTCCCCGCCTTCATGGGAAATGTGCCAGATGTTGCGATCGCGGCTATAGATCTTCGTGGTCGATTGCGAGATCGGAACGTTATGCGCTTTCGCGTAATCAATCGCGTCTTCCCGGGAAACAATGCCCCACTCGCGCCAGGGAGCAATTACGTTCAGGTGCGGAGCAATTGCCTTGTAGGTCAGTTCGAATCGTACCTGGTCGTTCCCTTTGCCGGTACAGCCATGCGCCAGAGCATCGCAGCCGGTTTTGAGCGCGACTTCCGCTTGCCGCTTTGCAAGAAGCGGGCGCGCGATGGACGTGCCTAAAAGATACTTATGCTCATAAACAGCGCCCGAGCGGACCAGCTTCCAGAGGTAGTCGCTAACGAACTCCTCGCGCATGTCTTCCACGTAGACTTCGGATGCCCCGGTCTTGAGCGCCTTCTCTCGCAGACCTTCCAGCTCTTCCCCGCCCTGTCCAATGTCGCCGCAAACCGCTACGATTTGACAGTCATAATGTTCCTTCAACCACGGGATGATGATTGAAGTATCCAGACCGCCCGAATAGGCGAGCGCCACCTTCTTCGCTGTCACTTTATTCATTGTTTGTGTTGTCCGCGCCGCGCTAACCGAGCCGCGCGCGTAAGCAAGCGTTTTTCATTGCAGCAGCATCAATAATAGTGCTTTTTGCACGTGCAGGCGGTTCTCGGCTTGATCGAACACAATGGATTGTGCCGATTCCATCACTTCGTCTGTCACTTCCAGGCCGCGCTTGGCAGGCAGACAATGCATGAAGAGCGCACCTTTCCGCGCTTCCGCGAGCAGCGCTTCATTGATTTGGTAGGGCGCGAACAATTCATTCCGCGCTTGCGCTTCGGATTCCTGCCCCATGCCGGCCCAAATGTCCGTGTAAACCGCATTCGCGCCTTTCAGCGCCGCAGCCGGACTGCCGGTGATTGCGATTTCCGCCGCTGATTCGGATGCAAGCTGTCGGGCTTGTTCAACAATGGCCGGCTTCGGTTCGTAACCTTTGGGCGTAGCCACTGAACAATGGATACCCAAGCGCGAGCAGCACAGCAACAGAGAATGCGCCACATTGTTTCCGTCGCCAACATAGGCAAGCTTCAACCCGCGGAGCCGGCCGAAATGCTCCTTCAGCGTGAACATATCGGTAAGCGCCTGGCACGGGTGATATAGATCGCTAAGACCGTTGATAACCGGAATTTGCGACCACCGCGCCAACTCATCCACGGTCTCCTGGCTAAAGGTGCGCGCCACGATCGCATCCGTCCAGCGGGCCAGATTCCTGGCGACATCTTTCAGCGCCTCGCGGTCACCGATCTTTCCGGTCTGCGTCACGCAATCCCCGCCAAGTTGCTTGATTGCGAGCTCGAACGTCAAGCGCGTTCGGAGCGAAGGCTTTTCGAACAGCAGGCTCAAGTAACGACCCTTGAGCGCTGATGCATACCTCTGGCGCGATTGCTTGACCTGCTGCGCGAGATCGAGCAAGCCATTGAGTTGATCGGCAGGAAGATCGAGATCGTGCCGCAGCGTTACAACTCCCGCCCGGGACACTGGATGATAGATTGAAGCAGCCATGTCAAATCGCCTCCGTTGTATGCTTATTCACTGCTATGAATAATTATACATGGAATCGTGAAGGAACCGGCGGACCTCTTGCAGCGGTCACTTCGCCGTTCACGTCCTGAGAAGATAGCCGTAGTGACCGCCAAAGAAGCTTTTCAAGCAAATCCCGACATAGAGGTCAAATCTTCATTGCCGGGCTGGATCTGTCTTCGGATCGCGCCGGAAATGAAGTTGAAGGAACCAGTCGTAGACTTCTTCAAATCGCATCTGGCTGATTTGCCCGGCGATCTATGTGAAAACCTCTCCACTGCCCTATATGAACTGCTGGGGAACTCCATCGAGCACGGGTGCAGCGTTAATCCGAAGTGCGCATGTGAGCTCACCTACATCCGAACCAGCCGGATGATTCTGCTGCAAATCAGAGACGCCGGGCCGGGGTTCGAGCTGAAAGCCATCCCTCACGCTGCAGTGAACAATCCACCCGAAGATCCGTTGCAGCATATGGAGGAACGGTCCAAGCTCGGAATGCGCCCGGGCGGGTTCGGCATCATGCTGGTCAAGCAAATCGCCGACGACCTCATTTATAACGAGCAGGGCAACGAAGTCGTATTCGTAAAATATCTCACTTGAGATGGGTATCGAAGAAATCGGTCATCGCCTCGTCCAGCGGTTTGCGTAAAGCTCCGAATACTCCGTGCGTCTTCAGCGGATAGATCTGCAGGAAGTATTGCTTGTCCGCGCTTTCGAAAGCATTCACCATCTGCATCGTGTTCTGAAACAGCACATTGTCGTCCTCGAAGTTGTGCACAATCAGAAGCGCGCCTTGCAGCTTGGCGGCATTACGAACATTTGAGCTCGCGTCATAGCCGTTCTTATTTTCCTCAGGCAGCCCCATATAACGCTCCGTGTAGATGGTGTCGTAATTGTGCCAATCGGTCACGGGTGCGCCGGCAACCCCCACCTTGAACACGTCGGGGGCAAGCAGAAGCGAATGGATGGTCATGTAGCCGCCATAGCTCCAACCTGTGATACCGATCCGGTTCGGGTCGACAAAGCCCATATTGATCAAGTATTCGACTCCTAACCGTTGATCGGCAACTTCCTGTTTTCCCAATTCCCGATAAATGGGCGCCTCGAATGCGTGTCCGCGCCCATTCGATCCGCGATTATCCAATTGCCAGACCACGTAGCCTCGATGCGCCAGCACCTGCTCCAGACCAAGCCCGTACCACATGTTGTGGATGGTCTGAACTCCCGGTCCGCCATACACGTCTACAATCGCCGGGTATTTCGTCCCCGGCTGGAACCCCGCCGGTTTGATGAGGCGCGCGTAGAGAATCGTGCCGTCCGGGCCCTTGACCTGCACGATCTCACCAGGCAATACGTTGTAATCTTCAAGCAGCTTAAGGTTGGGGGGTTGCAGTGTCGCGATCTGCTCGCCCGCTGAGCTTCTAAGCGCGGTCTCCATCGGGCGCGTTAGGCTTGAGAAGCTGTCCATGTAACAAGTGCCGCGAGGATTCGCGTGAATCAGATGCGAGGCGCCGTCTCTCGTCAGACGGGTGCGCTCGCCGCCTTGGAAACCCACGCTGTAGAGCTGCCATTCGAGCGGGCTGGTCTCAGTCGACGTGTAGTAGACGCGCTGCTTCTGTTCATCGACCGCTGCGATTGTCGTCACTTCCCAGTCGCCGCTGGTCAGTTGCCCAAGGAGCTCGCCTCGATTCGAATAGCGGTAGATGTGCCGGAACCCGCTACGCTCGCTCGTCCACAAGAATTCGGGGCGCGATTTCAGCAGGTACAGATTATCCGCCACGTTGATCCAGGTTTTCGATTGCTCGTGCAGGATGGTGCGCGTAGCCCCCGTAAGCGCATTCGAGAAAAGCAGGTCCAACTGGTCCTGCACTCGAGTGAAACGTTCCACCGCGATTTCGGACGAATCCGGCAGCCATGCAACACGCGCCAGCAGCGTGTTCGAGGTGTCGCCGAGATCCATCCATTTGGTTTGGCCGCCTTCGACAGAAATAACGCCAAGCTTCACTTGCGCGTTCGGAGTGCCCGCCTGCGGATAACGCTCCGGTTCGCTGACCGCTCGCTCGCCAAGCAGATCCTCCTGCGGGTACATGAATTCGCGATGCACGTCAAACTGGAAATATGCGATCTGCTTAGAATCGGGCGACCACCAGGTCGCCGTGCCGAGATCAAGCTCTTCGGGATAAACCCAATCGAGCTGCCCATTCAGTAGCGTTGATGTCCCGTCCGACGTAAGCCGGCGGGTGCGCTTACTATCCAGATCCAGCAGATTGAGATTGGATTCCGAGCGATACAACACGTGCTTGCCGTCGGGCGAGAGCTTCGGATCCTCGCCATCGAATGGAGCTTTTGTGATCTGGTCGCGTCCGCCGCCTGCATCGACAATAAATAGATTGCCCTTTACCGCGGCCAGAATGCGCTTGCCGTCGGGAAACCATTGATAGGAGTTAGAGGACACGCGCCGATTCCGCCACGCGGAGGCTTTCGGCTCGGCAGCGCCTTTCGGCGCTTTTTCGAGCGTCTCCGGCTTGAACCACTCTTTTGCTTTGCGCGCCTCGATGTTGTACAGATAAACGCTTCCTTTCTGCTCGTACAGGAAAGCTGTTCCATCGGCATTCCACGTTGGAGTAATAGGCGGAACGGGATGTTGTGACAGCAGGTCGTCGATGGTTATCGGCTTCTTAGCCGCGCCCTGAGGCAAGAGAAGCGCCGCCGATCCCACAGCGAAAGCCAAAGAGTAGAAAGTGATACGCACAATTGTCAGTGTGCCAGAACCGGCTGCGGATTCCTCGGCTTTACACTGGAGCCGTGGCGATGCTGCTCTTACTGATCGCGGCCGCATTTGCGGCCGGCGCCATCAATTCAGTGGCTGGCGGGGGCAGCTTTTTGACATTTCCATCGCTGGTTTTCGCAGGTGTTCCGGCGGTTATCGCCAATGCATCGAACACAGTGGCGCTGGTTCCCGGTTCCCTGGCCAGCGCTGTCTCCTACCGAAAAGATGTCCGGGGGTTGGGCGAAAAACGAGTGAAATCGTGGTTCATCGTGAGCCTGATCGGCGGCGCAATGGGCGCTGCTCTTCTTCTGTATACCTCCGATAGAGCCTTCCGGCAGGTTGCGCCGTGGCTGCTTCTGTTCGCGACGCTCTTGTTCGCATTCGGATCTCAAGTAAGCCTTGCGTTCCGCGGACGCCTGCACTCCAGCCAGGCTTTGATGCTTACGCTGCTGTTTCCGATTGCGGTCTATGGAGGTTACTTTGGCGGCGGTATCGGCATCATGATCCTGGCGGCCTTTCGCCTATATGGTTTCACCGATATTCACGGGATGAACGGGATCAAGACCATCCTGAGCGGATCGTTGAATGCCATTGCAGCCCTGATTTTTATTGCGGCTCACCAGGTCGACTGGCGTCCGACGTTTGTGATGATGGTGGCGGGGATCGCGGGGGGATACATAGGGCCCTTGGTGGCGCGGCGCATGAAGCCGCCAGTCATCCGAGGAATTGTCATCGCGGTCGGAGCGCTGATGACGATCTATTTCTTTCGGATCGCGCCCAAATAAAGTGCATGGCGCGGCAGAGAGCCGCTATTGATCCAGTTGATAGGATACGAGACAGGTATGCGTCTGTTTTTTGCAATCGTTTCCGCCGCGGCACTCATTACGACGGCGAAGGCTCAGGCAGTGGATTCCAATCCCGCACACGAGCCTAGCGTATTTCTCGGGAATGATCGCCCGAAAGAGAAGAAAGATAAAAAACCCACATCTCGCGCTGTCACGGGGAAGGTGGTGGA
>JBAUUG010000502.1:0-11979 GCA_049582585.1 Bryobacteraceae bacterium
GCTGAATACCAGCTTAAAAACTACGCCGAGGTCGCCAAGTCTGCAACCCGCGTTTTCGATCAGGCGCCAGTGTCTCCGTGGGTCGGACCGGCGGCTGCTCTCGCCGTTCGCGCCGAACTCGACAGCGGCGATCCGAAGCAGGCGCAGGATCTCGTTAAGGAGTATTACGACCAGATCCCGCAGCCGCAAGCGGACCTGCTGCTCGCGCGATGCTTTGACGCAACGGGCGACCTCCCGCAATCGGTCGGATACTTTCAGCGCGTCTATTACAACTATCCGAGTGCTAAAGAGGCTACCGATGCCGCGAACGCGCTAGTCGATCTGAAGCAGCGCCTCGGCAATGCATATGCGCTTCCTACGCCCGCTGCAATGATCGGCCGCGCACAGAAGCTATTCGAGGAAAAGAATCCGTCCGCAGCGCGCGTCGAGCTGGCGGCGGCAATCCCTCAACTGAGCGGGGCTCAGCGGGATTTGGCTCGCGTGCGCCTGGGAGAAGCCGATTATTTCAGCAACAATATACAAGCCGCGTTCCAATACCTTCTCGCGCTGAAAGTGGATGATGCCGAAGCCGACGCCGAGCGCCTCAGCTATGTGATCCGATGCGCCCGCAAGCTCGACCGGCACGCCGACGTGAAGCCGTTTCTCAAGCAGCTGGAGGAGCAGCATCCAGCCTCGCTCTGGCGTTTGGATGCGTTGATTCTGGTGGCCGATGAGGCGCGCACCGAAAACGATGCCGGCGCTTACCTGCCTCTCTATCATGCTTGCGCGGAGACTTTTCCGAAAGATCCACGGTCCGCCTGGTGTCACTGGCGAGTCGCTTTCGAAAGCTATCGCAAAGATGGGAACGACGCGAACGATCTGCTGCGCAGCCACATACAGCAATATCCGGACTCGCCTGACGTAAATAACGCCTTGTATTTTCTCGGCCGCTTGCTCGAACGCAAGAACGACGAAGCGTCTGCGCGCGCTTGCTACGAAGAATTGGCCGCCCGCTTTCCAAACACGTATTACGCGATCGTTGCACGCGATCGTCTATCTCAGCCCAGCGTGCAAGCGGCAACCGCGAGCCCGGCGATGCTCGAGTTTCTCCGCTCAGTGCCTTGGCCGCCGCGCGAAGAGTTTCCGAGTTTCACTCCTGGACAAACCGCGCAATTCCGGTTGAACCGCGCCGAGCTGCTTCAACTCACGGGGCTGACCGACTTCGCGGAAGACGAGCTGAAGTTCGGTGCGCACACGGATGGCGAGCAGGAAAACCTGTATGCGTACGAGCTGGCGAAATTCGCCTCAGCGCGAAATGCTCCCGATCAGGCCATGCGTTACATCAAGCGCTACGCCCCGGGATATCTTTACATGCCGCTTGACCAAGCGCCGGTCGCCTTCTGGCAACTGGCGTTTCCGCTGCCCTATCGGGCTTCGATTGAGCAGCACAGTCATGCAGAGAGCCTTGATCCGTTTTTAGTAGCGGCTCTCATCCGGCAGGAATCGGAGTTCAATGCGAAAGTCATTTCATACGCGAACGCCTACGGGCTGATGCAGCTGTTGCCCACCACCGGGCGCCAGCTTGCGCGCCACTTCGGTGTCCGCCGCTTGAGCGCTGTTCAACTTCTGATGGCAGACCGCAACATCCAGCTCGGAACGTACTACTTTCGCAATCTGCTCGACTCCTACGGCGGACGAATGGAACTGGCATTAGCTTCGTACAATGCCGGCCCGGGGCGCGCGAACCTGTGGCGCACGTGGGGTCCATTCAGCGAGCCTGCCGAGTTCATCGAAACGGTTCCCTTTCACCAAACCCGCGGCTACATTCAAATTGTCCTGAGGAATGCGGACGTCTACCGGCGACTTTACGCCGGGAGTGTTCCCGACGTTCCGGCTTATCGGCCCAAGCCGCCGCCCAAAACGAAACCCAGGAAAAAGCACACTCGCCGCCGCGGATAGCAAAGCCCTATTTGGCAAACTAATTCTGTGGCAAACCCATTACGGTTCAGCTCGTATAAGCTCACTGCCTTTATCGCGACGCGGGACGCTGCACGCGCAAAGGCGTTCTATGGCGACGCTCTCGGCTTGCGGCTGAGCTCTGAGGATCGATTCGCGCTTGTGTTCGACGCAAACGGAACCATGCTGAGAATCGCGACTGTTGACGAAGTCGCAGCTGCTAAATACACGGTTTTGGGCTGGCAAGTTCCAGATATAACCGCCACTGCACGAGATCTTCAAAGAGCCGGGATTGAACTTGAACGTTACGAAGGCATGAAGCAAGACGAGCTTGGTATTTGGAAGTCGCCCAGCGGCGCGAGCGTAGGCTGGTTCAAAGATCCTGACGGGAACACGCTGAGCATTACGCAATACTCGAACCCGTGAATGCCTCACCGCTTCTTGCCCGCGTTCTTCGCTCCCGGGCGCACGACTGAACCGCGCTTCTTGCGTGCCGTTTTTCTGTTCTTCTCGACGCGTGCTGTCCACGCCGAATGCAGAGCGCCGGTCAGCACATCTTCGCTTGCTTCAGCCAATCGGATGTGCGTCATCCCCATCCTTCCCCAACCACCGGCAATCGGCAAAAAGACCTCGGGCAGCTCCTCGACAAAGGCGGCCTGCTGCTCCAGCGTGAGGAACAGGTTCCCGTAGCCCTGGCTCTCGGAAGCAAGCGTAGCGAAGATCCTGCCGCCGACGCGGAAATCCGGTGCTCCCATGTGAGAGCTCTCTTCCGCGCCCTCGAAGCTCAGTGCGATCCGCCGGAAATCGGCTACGGTCATTTGGCGCTTGTCTGAGACCAGGGCGGGACAACGCCGTTCATGCGCGCGTAAGCTACCAGTTGTCCCATGTGCTCGTTCGCGTGAACGAGTATTCGGAGGTAGATGCCATCGACAGTGGCATCCCTGTTTTCAACCTTAACTTTGCGCTGAAGGTCAGCGGATGTTACTCCCGCATGGGCGGTTTTGACGGCATCGAGCGAACGCTTCAACCACTGGATCACTTCCGGCTTGGCCGTAACCGTTCTCTCCAGCGTCCGCGAGGACATCTCAGCGGGCATGGGCGGACCTGTGACGCTCAATAAATAGAAGTTCGCAAGCGCGATGTGCATGAAGACTTCGCTCGTAGACCGCACGCCGGGGGCCGGACGCCACGCGAACTTCTCAGGCGGGATCGCCTCAGCGAGCGCGACCAATTGCCTCGAAACATGGACCCATTCTCCGTCGTACCCCTGCCAAAGTCCTTCGAGCGGATCTACCTGGGCGTGTAAGGTCATGCCCAGAACCATGGCCAACAGCAGCATTTTCATGATTTCTCCTTGGCGCTCAAAACCTATCCCAAACTTCTACCGCAAGATTTATAGATCTCCGCGATCAACTGTATGTCTCGCAATCCTTCCTGGCCATCGCTCTTAGGCTCCTTATTCTCGAAGACGCAATCGGCGAAGTTGTCCGCCTCGAGGAGGAATTGGTAAGGATTTTTTTGATCGTTAGGTTCATCGATATGCTGGTCGCCTTCCAGATCGGCCTTGAGATGCAGTCCATCGTAATCGAAGGCAGGCTCCATGTGCATGATGCCCTTGGAGCCATGCACGCGAAAAAACCCGGGCATGGTGGCGCCATAGGTGGTGTTGCAGCTCGCCACGATCCCGGAAGGGAATTTCATGGTCCACGAGACGTTCTCTTCCACATCCTTGAAGCGGCCATCTTTGTCGATGACGGAGCAATAACCTTCGATGTGGGCGGGTTCTTCGCCGGTGAGATAGCGGCAGGCGTTCAGCGAGTAGATGCCGACATCCATCAGCGGGCCGCCGCCTGCCATCTTCCTGCTCAATCGCCACTCGCCGGCGTGTTCGGTAAAACCAAACGTGCTCTCGATGGCCTGAACGGTCCCGAGCTGCCCGTCACGAATCATCCGGATGGCGTGGAGATTCGTGGGCTCATACTGGCAGCGATAGGCGATCATGAGCTTCTTGTTCGCCGCTTTGCAGGCTTCGATCATGGCCTGACAATCTTTCACGCTGGTTGCCATGGGCTTTTCGCAGAGCACGTGCTTATTGGCGTTCGCGGCGCGAATGGTGTATTCGGCGTGCATGTTATTTGGAAGCGCGATGTAGACGGCATCGATATCTTTGTTGTCCGCGATTTCGTCGTAGTTCGAGTAACTGTAAATGTTCTTATCCGGAACGTTGTACTGGGCCGCCATCTTCTGGGCCTTGTCACGATGGCCGCTAACGAGAGCCGTTACCTGCGATTTTTGGGACATTTTGCAGGCGGGCATGAACTGATCCATGGAGATGCGGCCGAGGCCCACGATGCAGTATCCGAGCTTTCGTCCGCCGCTAGCGCCGGGTTGATCCTGAGAAAAAATTGCAGGCGCAAAAGGGGATAGCGCGGCCCCGGCGGAAATGAGGCGAGTGAAATTGCGGCGAGTGAGTTTCATGGTTCGTTGTCTTCTTGACAGAATATCGCGGGTTGGGCTGCCGGGCCGCTTCGCTCGCGGCCCGGTGTGGGAAATGCGGCTGGGCGAGTGGAGGGTGAGGCCTTTACGGGCGGCAATGGATTCATGGCGGGTTAGGCGGCTTTTTCGGCCGTCACGGCGCGGTTTTCCTCCCTCAAGAAGCGTTGTTTGCGTAGTTGCTTGAGATCGGCGTCGGTTTCGGCGTTCCCGCGCTGCGCTTCGAGGACAAAAACGCGCAATTCGTGCAGCTCCTGCTTGCGGGTTTGATCGGTCTGTTTTCGTTTTTGCGATTCGAAGCCAATTTCGATTCGGCGCGTTTCGGCTCTTAGCTTTAAGAGTTGATTCAGGCAACGGTGGAAAGCCCGGTCGTGCGTGGTTTGATAGCGCAGATAGAGCGCGAGCTGTTTGTGATCGCCGCAAAGATGCGTTTGAGAGCTGAAACATCGGTTTTGCATCACCAGGGCGCGACGGCCGAGCCAATGATGCTGCGCCATTTTTTCGACGAGGATGATTTCGGTTGCGCCGACCGGCTTGTGCTCGGAACGGAGGTTGTAATGAAGCGCGTCGAAGTCGGCTTGATCTTCCCAAGCGAGGACGGTGAAGTTGCTGTTGAAGCCGTAACTGAATCTGTTTTTGGACGAAGCGGCTTTGCCTTGCTCGGTTTTGGGGCCGGTGCTTTGCTGAGCGTTGGCTTGATTGGCGGCGATTTGAGCTTCTGTTGACATTGAGGACTCCTGAAATGGCAAACGCCGGGGAGGCTCCGAGGCCTTTACCGGCGTTTCTGGCAACAGTATACACCAGGGTTCCTAATGATTTCCGGTAAGTTCATGAAAACAGGGGGAATGTGGGTTGTGACTGAGTTTCGCGGCAGTGAGAGGGACCGGGCCGTTCGAGCTGGATCGGTAGATCCGCCCATGTTGGATCGTCGGACTCGATCAGGTTGCGCTGCAAGTCGATAGGAGTAAGCGGGGCGCGTTCATCGGTCGGAATGATATCGGAATTGAATTTGTTTTTTGTTAACGCTGACGCTGGAGACCTTTACGGTTAGCGTTTCGCCGGCATTCTTATCCGCAGGAACGGCAGGGCTATTCGCTATGGGCCCGGACAATCCCGATGCTTCATGTTTTGCTATCCACGTTCCTCTGTGATTGCGCTCCAGCAATTTGACTTCGACATCTTCGTGCACTTTGAGCGGAGGTGATTGCGGTGTTCTCGCCTGAGGTTCGTTTGCAGGGTCAGCAAGGCGGCCGTATCCGCTGGTTGTTTTCCCACCGACTCCCCATTCTGCGAGCGCTTCGCGCAAAATACTCATTGCGAGGGCTACCCAGGCCTGAGCTGTGGTTACTTTCTTTGGACCCGACCACGACACTCGTATGTCAAACGCCCCAACGACTGAGAGGAAGGAAACCGGGATGGGGCTGTCGAAATCGGTGGGCGGCGCCTCGTTGCTCTGCCACTTAGGATGGTGAGGTGTCATGACATCGAGCCGTAAGGCGCCCGCATTCAAAGAATCCGGCGTGATCCACGCGTCATGGAACGTGATAACGCCGCTAGAATCGGTCCTCCCGAACAGTAGATTGTGATAAGGGCCCGATCGTCTAAACGAACAGTTCTCCTCCGGGGCGTTCTGGGCGTATCGCTGTCCCCAAATGTCGTGACAATAGTGGGAGGCCAGTCCCTTGAGTGCCGACCCGGGTATGATCGGTACCCCATAGATATGGTGCAGTTTCAACCCAGTTTCCAGCACGCTTTCAGATCCTAGACCCACTATGAGCCGGCCTACGGTGGCCAACTGTTCGGCCATATGCGGTGGGGTCGGATCGAATGACCGCAGCCATCGTTCAAATGCCTCGCGATAGAGCGAACGCAATGCAGCGTTCTGCGAAGCCTGGATAACTGCCGTCAACAATTCCGCGCGTGCCTTGGAATCGTCATGCTTGGTGAGATATTTCTGAAGAATCAGGCCAGGGTGATGTCCCTGATCGCGTGGTAGGTTGGTCAGCTGGCTTCGCATGTTTATGCCGGTGCTAGCGCTTCCACGTAGCGCTTCAGCCAACCGGCTGCAACGAGAGCGTTACGGCTAAGCCTCACATACGAAGGAACCAGAGATTCACGAGTCGCTTGGGCGAAGTCAGGTACGGAACCGGCCTCTGCATGTCCAATGGCGGCGAGCACGGCGCGAAGATCTTCCAGGTAGTTTTTGCGGTGAGCTTTTTCGCCGCTTGCGAATGCAACGGCTTGTGCGAGCCCGCAGGAGTGGACAAGGGACGGAAACTCAAGCGCGAAACTTTTGTACTCCTTCGTTGGTTGACGCGCGACGATCCGTTTATAGGCTGTTTGCGCCATCTTTTGGCTGTTGGTTTGGGGCGCCATTAATGGCCCCCGTTGACAGATGCAAATATGCATCGGACGCGTCCCCGGCCGACACTCGCCTTACCGCCGATTTGTAGGGTTAACGGCGATGTCGCGAATTCCTGCAGAAGGCCGGCCTCAGAGATGCCGTTCGATTGTGCCGCGTAGAGTCGGTCACAGGAGATGATGCCGGCCAAGATGCTCTCGGCCGGCAGCGATTCCTCGTTCCATAGCTGTCCTTCCCTGACGGTCTTTAGATCGTCATCAATGCGGACACGAGCGCAGACTTCCGTGCCGGTTTGACTGAGGAAATCGAACACGAAATTCGGCACAATTGCGAACCTCTCCATCAAACAAGTGCGCCAACTGCTCTCAGCTGCATCGGGAAATACCCAACCGGCGATGCGTGCAGCCCAGTCCGTTGCGGGTTGTGACTGTTTCCCGGCAAAGTCCAGATCCTCCAAAAAGATTCGGCCTCCCTCCTCAACTTTGGTGGTCGTGTGTCTATGGACCTCGGTTTCCGGGATGTCAGCGGGCAGCGCTGGGAGGTGGGGTACGCCGGCGTAAGTGAGATCTCGATGCAATAGACTCAGCACGAGTGCAGATGTACACCATGCGAACGTGCCGTGGAAGCTGCGAATGGGCAGACAGATGAGGCGAGCGTCCGTTGGGATCAGCGCGCCGGCATTCGAGTCGTTGGTCACCCGATCCGAGACACCAAAGGCGAGCTTGAGTTTCAGATTGGCTTGACGGTTGTTTTCCGTCGCATCAAAATGATCCGCCCAAACGCCTTTGAAAGCCGAGCCCGGAATGAGGGGCCAGCCGGTCACCTTATCACGATGAAGCGGCAAGTCGATATATCCCACGCCGCGACCGGTTCCCACATGGGTCGGCGACAACGTATGTAGCCAATACATTTTGGTACTACTCATTTTGTCCTTTCAGATCACCAGATGCCCCAGGCGGCTAAGCCGAACCCGTCGCGCTGGTCCTGCTCGTTGTCACTCACGGATTCAAGCCATCTATCGCAGAGCGCTGAAGCGCTTTGCCTGGCGCTTTCAAAGAAATAAACGCCACCAGCGGGAACAACGCGCTTTATGGCTTTTGGGCCCTTTGGCTCGGCAAGGGACCAGCCGGAGATGGCTTGCCAGCGCTGAATACTAACCCCGACCAAGGTCAATGTAAGGTCGGTACCCGGCGGTTCGCCCGTAAGCCGGCCGTCGAGCCAGCCGGGTTTCCAGCCGCCGCGAAAAATCGCAGGTGTGGCCAACACCATCCTGATGCGCTTTGTTTTCCCTAGAGCTTCTCGCAAGGTCGGTGGGCATGCCCACACATGAGCGGCTGAAATAGCTTTCCAGTGCACTAATCGTCGCTCCCCGCCCAACGGGTGCAGCATGTTCAGCGTCGCCGCCGCTTTACCGCACCAGTGGTTGCCGCGGACCCGGACAGTCATGTTGATCTGAGCAAACTTGGGTGGTGTAGTTGAACCGTATCTTCGCAAGAATGCGAGCGGCAGTGCGGCAGTGGAAAACAGTTTACGATCTTCGGCTGCTCCCGAAACCGGGTCGAGTTGCACGTGCATACGCTGCTCTACCTCTGGCGCTCGAAGGAAGCGGTGGTCAAACACAATATCTTCTCCGAGCAGCCATTCCGAGTATTTCGCCAAAGGCCACCACGCGGGCGCGTTCACCGGTTTGAAGTCCTCAGCAGCTTGTGCTTGCGTGAGCTGAACCGGCATCAGGGGCGCCGGAAGGTTCCATCCTCCGAGCTTGAGTGGCTGCGGAGTTGTGCGCAGCACTCGGCCGTCCGGATGAACGACACAGTCGCGCGGCTCAGGCAGGTGAAGTTCCTCATCTGCAACCGGGAGAACGCCTGTGATTTCCGTATCCAGGAGATCCCGCCTATTTTCGTCTGAGAATTCGCGATTCGCGGATTTCGCGAGAGCCGTACGGAGGGAACCGGCCACGAGCGAGGGCGGCGGCCATGCGAGGGCGCGCATTCGATTCTGGCCTGCTCCGAACGGGCGTCCGTCTCGGGCGACGATGGGATCACGGGCTGTGACTTCAAGGAAGCTCGTGTTCACGGCGCCGCCACCGTTACCGTTTGGCGCGACACTAACAGTTCATCCGCTAAGCGTCGAAGCGAATCTGCGTCGCTCACCTGCGAGCGGACCAGATCTGCTATTTCCTCCGCCTTGTGCGCACCTGTTTTTCCTTTGAGGATTGATAACGTATCGCTCCGGATAGCGCGCTCGACGGAATCGGCAGGCCAGCGATCGTACAGGTCGGCAATATTGTGGAAATCGTACGCGAGACCGTGGGGGACGCCCCCTGAGGCGAGCCATGTCGCCAATTTTGTGAGGTGTTGATCGGGGTCGGTTATCCAATTGGCCCGCATTGCCACGGGCTCTCCACCGCGCTTAATGACGTGAACAGCAAGGCCATCCTTTTCGGCTTGCCCTTTGTTTTCCGGACGGGGTCGCTTCGCGTGTTTCTCGGCCTCGCGGCCGTACCTCAGCAGGTCTTCGAGCGGTTCCATGAAGTGTCCTATTGCGAGCCCGACGGACAAGCTCAGCGGAGTTTTTTCTTGGGACCAGGCTGCCAGGGTACTGGTGAACTGATCGCGCAGGGCTCGCGCGCATCGTACACACTGGTCGACGGGCAGAAAAGCGAGAACGTCATCCCCGCCTGCATAGACAAGCACGCCCTTGTGAGTATTGACGATGTGGTGTGCTTGATCCGCAAACGCAGAAAGAGCCCGCGAGAAGGTCCGGTGACGGTCAGATGACTCAAGCGTCGAGATCGCTTTTCCCATGCCGTCTCCGTCGGCGGAGAGCATACACAAGTAGGGGCTTGGATCGCCGTATTTCCTGGTTAAGGGCGTAAGCGCGTCGAGGAGCACTTGCAGGTCTGACTCGGTTGCGTTCGTCTCCTCTTGGAGCTCGCGATAGCGCGATGGGTAAACCACGGTGCCATCGAACGGGAACGAGGTGTAATGTGGATTTCGCGACGTATCAATCCGGTGCACAATATCGCGTCCAAGTTTGTCGCACGCCTCGATAAGCGGACTGAGACGAGATGGATCGACGCTGCGAAGCCACGGATCGGCAGCTACTCGCGCGACGGACGGGTATGCGACCGGGCCGCCTGTCGGCGTCCAAGCGCGTTTCACCATCCCGACGGAGTCGAGTTGTTCACCTTCATTGACGCGCACTCGACGCACAATGTCAGGGGGCCACTTTTGAGACCGGTCGAGCACGCTTTCGCGTGCGCCGTCCAGAGAAGATTTTGGAATGCCGGGATATCCTTTGGCCGGCTGGAAGTCACGACAACTCTTACGAGCTGCGAGCAAGCGCATAAGCGCCGCGCGGTCTCGCTCGTACGTTTCGGGTGAGAAGACTTGCCAGGCGGCGTAGAACTCGATCACGTCCTCGACCTGCTCGTCCCAGATGTTTTTCCTAATTACGGTAGGGAATTTGTCATATACCTCGTCGGCAAACGATCTCCAGCGTTTCTCGGCGGCGTGTTCAGCCGTCTTCGCGACGGGTCGCGGTTCTACCGCATGTAGCTCGGCGACGATGACGTTGGCAACGTTGAGATCGGAATCGCGGTTGAGCTGGGAGGGATTGAGCGGTGCAGGGAAGATGAGCTTCGCGCCGGACTCTTGCACCGCCTTTGCGGCGGCTTTGCTGATTTCGGAAAGCAGGTATGATCCGAACCATAGGTCGCGCGTACGGCGCGCGGCGGCTATAAATTCCTGTACCGGGCCGATACTGAGCGCGAGAAGGTGGGCCGTCATTTTACAGTGAAGCCGTTACTCAGCAAAAAAGTGCGAAGCGCATCTAGCGCCGAAGCACAGCCGCGCATTGGTCCGATTGCGCCGAGGGAGGGATCTATGACGCGTTCAGGTCCGATATCGCGGGACAAATACGCGCCGCCGATGCTTGCTTGCTCCCCCACCAGACGGAAACGCAGATTAGTCGGAAGCTGACGCTGCAAGATGATCACCGCTGGGCGCCATGCCCCGTTTATCCACAACGGGCGCGTGATCACCGGCGAGTACATTCTGTCCAGAGGGTCCGAGGTGGCTGAGAAGGCTGGTAAGAGCTGAACATCTTGAGGATCCCTGTCGCGTCGGCCCGGTAGATTCCTGCCTGGGTAGTCGGAGAAGTGGAAGTTAATCGGTAATCCGAGAATTGCGCGAGGGAACGCTGGCAAGAGACTCGGTGGCACCAGCGTCGTGGAATGATCTTTCGGGTCTTCGTCTGTTGGCACACCGGGAGTCGGCCCCCCTGGTGCTCTCAGGGCACAGCCGGTAATTGCCCGGATGGAATCGGGCTCGGGCCAATGACTTCGTCCGGGCACCCGGTTGACTGTGCCGGACGGGGTGGTCTTGAGATGCCGCTTTCCACGGGGAGTTTGTCGGAAAGTGCGATAGACCTCCACGGCAGTCTTCCACGCGTCTAGGGCAGTCGTTGTTGGCGCCGCGACGAAGATCGCAGCGCGCACACCGGTCACTCGCGGCAGGGAATTGGCGCAAAATACGGCTCCACAACCCCGTCGAGTGCGCGCACCGATGCCTCCTAAAGTCAGCCATGTCTGGCAGGCGGCGGTCACGTCGGGTTCGATATCCTCAATCGCCGGCGGCAAAAGCGGTCGACGTTCGTGCTGCCGCTGAGCGTTCTGACCTGCGCGCCGATTCGCCAGCGTTCCGGGTTTGTCCCACGTGAGTCGCAGCCGAAAGCGGGATCCCTGTTCTGCGACTTGCCGGTGATTCCCAATCGCGGAAAAGAGCGCGTACGCTATGGGACCGAAGCTACCGTCATAGCCCGGGTCTGCGGGATCGACGGGGCGCAGTGTCGGTTGTTCGAGAACAGTTACGTCAAGCGGGCTGGGAAACTCCGCGCTTCCAAAAACCTCCTCTTCGCGCTGCCACATGCCGTCAGCTAACGTGTGGCCGATCGTTGTGCGCCACCAGTGTCTGAGATGTCCGCGGATGGCGCTTGCGCGGATGGGGAGTGTTTCGTCGATCTCGCCTGCGACGGCGCCACCGCCGAATAGGGGAGTGACAATCGAGATCTCGTACTCTTTCGTTATTCGATCCGACTGGCGCAAACCTGGCGGACCGGGGCAAGCGAGAATGTCACTTGCTTTGGGCATTCGGTGTACTCCCGTTCTGGTTTCCGGTAGTATATCC
>JBAUUG010000503.1:0-4080 GCA_049582585.1 Bryobacteraceae bacterium
GAACCGCAGGCTGAAGCTGGATAATGACCGCCTGAAGCTTGAAAACGTCTTCTACCGCAACCAGCTCACGACTGCCGAACACGCCCGCGCCTTGACCCTCTTTCAAGCTCAATCGCCATCCAAAACGGTGGCTGCGCGCGTCATCGGCAACAGCACCGTGGCAACGGCCAAAGCTGTTTTCATCGATCGTGGCTCCACCAGCGGAATTGAAAAAGGCATGGCCGCCGTCACCCCCGATGGAATTGTCGGCAAAGTCGTCGCGGTTTATCCCCTCGTTTCGCAGGTGTTGCTGGTGACAGATCCGACCTTTAAGGTCGGAGTCGAATCGCAGAAAGGCCACATCCATGGCGTGCTCAACTGCGGCAACGGCAAATGTTCGGTCGAGCAGATCCAGAACGAGGAAAAGGTCGCCACAGGAGAATGGTTCTTCACCTCAGGTGAGGATCGCATCTTTCCAAAAGGCTTTCCGGTTGGCACTGCCGTTTCGGTTCAGCCGGGTGAAGGCATGAAAGACATCAAGTTGAATCTGAGCGGTGCGCCTGAAGGTACTGAAGAAGTGCTGGTCGTGCTGAAAGGCATCCACCAAGCCATTCCCGCCGCGCCGGTAGTGGAAGAATCCGCCGAGCGCATGCTTCCTCCCCCTCCCGATGCGGAAGCCGGCGCCGCCCCTGCCGCCAAGCCTCAGACGGAAGCCGACAAGATCGTCCAGAAATACGATTTCATCGGAAAAGAGGAAGGGCACGTCTATGGCGCGATCGGCTCCACGGTTCCCAACTTCAACGTGAAGCCCGCCGGCGCGCCTACGCCGGCGGACCAAGCTCAGACAACTTCTCAAGCACCCCCGCAAGCGTCCGCGCCTCCCGCCCGCATTCCACCGGCAGTACTCGGAACCCACGCAAATTCCAAATTTCCCGCTCCAAACATCGCTGCTCCTGCGGAAAAACCGGCCACCAGCGCTGGGCCGGTTCTGCCCCTTGGAGCGCCGCGCCATAAGGCGGCCACGCCGCCTCCGGCCTCCGCGCCTAAGCCGCCTCCGCAACCATGAACGAGACCAGCGATCAAATACGTTTGCACCACCCTCTAAAAGAGAGCTGGTTCAGCCGTTTTCAAGTTCTCGCGCTCATCGCCATCACGCTTCTCGCCATTATCGGGAAGTTCTATTTGCCTCGCCTCGTGCCAAACACGGAGTGGCTTGAGCTGCCGCTGTTGCTGACCATCTATTTTGGCCTGATGCGGCGCAATCAGATTGCAGCGCTGTTTTTCGGAGCATTCGTCGGACTCGCTGAAGATTCGCTTTCACCAGCCAATATCCCGGTGGGAATGTACGGCATCACCAAGACGCTGGTGGGTTACTTCGCGGCCTCCGTCAGCTTGCGCTTGAATGTCGAGCGCCCGGGCTTTCGCGCCGCTCTCTGTTTTTTCTTCTACTTCTTCCACGCATTCTTTTACTGGATCATGCGGCGCGCCTTGCTTGCTCAGATCGTCCCTTTCGACGTGCAGCAGAGCTTAATTCGCGGCGCGCTCAACGCGCTGGTCGCAATCCCTTTATTCACCCTTCTCGATAGAATGAAGGTGTCGGGAGCGGCTGCCCCTGACATTCGGAATCCCAAGTGGCGTTAGTTAAAGGCGAGCGTAAGCGCGACGAAATTGTCCCGGACCGGCTTCTCCGCGACATTCCCAAAACGGCGTCGCCTAAGATCGCCATCTTTCAATACCTGACCATCGGCGTTTTTGTTTTCCTGGTCTCCGGTTTCTGGAAGCTGCAAGTACAAAATCCCGACGTTTATAGTGAAGCGGCCGAGCACAATCGCATCAAAAGCACGCCCACGCTGGCGCCCCGCGGTAAGATTTTGGATCGCGAAGGCCGCGTTATTGTCGATAACAAGGCATCTTATTCGCTGCTCCTCAATCGCGACCAGATCAAGCCTGAGCATCTTCCCGCAATAGCCGAAGCGCTTCAACTCGATTACGGCGAGCTCATCGCCAAAATCCATCACATTGGCGCCAATCCGCAGATCATTATCAAGGACCAATTGACTCGCGATGACATTGCCTGGATCGAATCCCACCAGGATGCCGACACCTATCCCGAGATGCAGTTGATCAAAGCCTGGCGTCGCCAATATCCACAGGACGGTTTTGCGGCGCATGTTACTGGGTATGTGGGCGAGATCAGCGAATCGGAGCTGAATTCACCACAGTTTGTCGATTATCAGCAGGGCGCGATCATCGGCAAGGACGGTCTCGAGCGCCAATACGACCAGACGCTGCGCGGCGTGGACGGGCAGCAGCGAGTGCTGGTCGACAACATGGGTCATGAGCGGCAAATGTTGACCAATCAGGACGCGGTTCCCGGAAAAGATCTGCAAACCACGCTCGATCTCGATCTGCAAGCCGTCGCCGAGCTTTCGATGGAGGGCAAGCGCGGCGCGATCGTAGCGCTCGATCCTCGAAATGGAGAAGTGCTTGCCATGGTCAGCCGCCCGACTTACGATCCGAACAAGTTCACCGGGCGAATCAGCCAGAACGATTGGAACGCGATTGCTAACGATCCTTACAAGCCGCTTCTGGATCGAGCCATTCAAGCCGAATTTGCTCCCGGCTCGACATTCAAGCCCTTCACGGCGTTGGCCGGGTTAGAGACAGGCGTGATCGACGACCAAACGGAATTCCACTGCCCGGGAGGCGCCTCTTTTTACGGACACTACTTCGCATGCTGGCGCAAGCCTCCGGGCCACGGCAAGATCTCGCTTCACCGCGCGATAGCGCAATCCTGCGACGTTTTCTTTTACACTGTGGCGAATCGCCTCGGTATCGATCGCCTCGCTCATTACGCTGAGTTGGCAGGTTTCGGGCATAAGACCGGCATCGATCTGCCGAACGAAAGGGAAAGCACCATGCCCTCCACCAAGTGGAAAATGCGGATGTTCCGGCAAAAGTGGTACGCCGGCGAGACCATCTCAGTCGGCATCGGGCAAGGCGCGATAACGGTTTCGCCATTGGAGCTTGCTGCCGCTGAAGGAGGCTTGGCCGTCGGAGGCAACTGGTATCAGCCGCACTTGGTAAAGACCGCCTCGCCCAAGCTGCTGCGCGCCGGCCATCTGAATCCGGATAATGTCCAGCAGATCGTCTCTGGCATGTACGGCGTGGTTAACGAGGGCGGCACGGGACGCTTCGCCGCGCTTCCAGGAATTAAGGTGTGCGGCAAAACCGGCACAACTCAGCTCGCCTCCAATAAACTGCTGAAAGGCACCAAGCTCGGCCTGACCATGAAAGATAATGCGTGGTTCGTAGGCTATGCTCCCGAAGAAGCTCCGGAAATTGTCGTGGTTGCGTTGTTTGAAAACGGCGAGCACGGCGATCGCGCTGCGTGGATGGTTCGCGATGTACTGAAAGCCTACTTCGACAAAAAAGCCCGTGAATCGAAATCGCCAATCCAATCCGCGCAACTTCGGCCTCTTCTCCCGGAGGTGCGCTAATGCCCCTCTATCGTTCGATCCACGATCTCGACTGGCCTCTGCTAGTTGTCACGCTCATCCTTTGCGGGCTGGGTGTGCTGCAGATTTACAGTGCAACGCTCGGAACTAAGTGGGAAGACGCATGGTGGAAGCAAATCATCTGGGTCTGCACGGGTTTGGCCATGATGTGGGTCATCGCAACCTTGGATTATCACACTCTGCTGGGGCGCGTCTTCTATCTCTACATCACTGCGATCGCGCTGCTGATCATAACCCAGGCCGTTGGTAACAAAGTTTTCGGCTCGACACGCTGGATCAAAATTGCCGGTTTCACGCTTCAAACTTCGGAATTTGTGAAGATCGTTTTGGTTCTGCTGGTCGCCAAGTACCTGGCCGAGCTGCGCACAGACGATCTTGACTCGAAGGATTTGGCAAAACTCGCTGCCTACGTCGGGCTTCCCATGGTTCTGGTGATGAAAGAGCCGGATTTGGGTACCGCGCTGACTTACATTCCGATCCTGATCTGCGGGGTTTTGATGGCCGGGTTGCGTTGGAAGTACCTCCTCATTATCACCGGGATACTCGCCATTACCTTACCGATTGGGTATCATTTTCTTAAGCC
>JBAUUG010000504.1:0-9025 GCA_049582585.1 Bryobacteraceae bacterium
GAAAGTATACGTCTCCAAGATATTGCAAGGGAATGTCGAGGCCCGGGTAGGAGGCGACGTACTTTTCGGCTCTATCCACCGAGTGAAGGGCGTGGAAAAGAGCGGCGGCGCGATCTCCCTGAGCCAGGCTGGTTTCGACCAAGCCTTCTTCGCTCGAGAGCGCTAAGGCGGTTCCACTCACCTGGCCTGGATTCAAAATGAGCAGCGCTTCCAGATCGCCGAGCGAACGGCTGAAGTGCTTCGCGGCATCGGCAGGTTGCCCGAGGGTTTGCGAACGGTAGCCGGCGTACTGCCGCATCATGGCGATCATAAGGAAGCTTGAAGAATTGGGGTCCGCTTTGCCGATGGGATCGAGAATGGTGAGCGCCTCGAGCAGAGTCTTGAGGGACTCGTCAACCTGGCCGGGATGGGGCTCGATCATTCCCAGGCGTCCGAGGCTCATACCGAGATCTGAGCGCGCGTTTTTGTCCTGCGGGTCGGCGGCGGCCAGCTCACGCGCGAGCGCCACCGATTTTTCGCCGTAGCTCCTGGCCTGGTCGAAACGGCCCATGTTCGGGGAAAGAGGACCACCCAGCAGCCCGGCGTAGTTTCCATAGCTCACCAACAAGTTGCGCTGGACAAGCACGTTATGCGGCTCGGTTTCGAGAAGCTGCTCGCGAATTCGAACGGAGCGGTCATAGTACTCAGCCGAGTTGGCAAGCTTGAAGAGAGCCTTCAAAGATCCCGCCGCTGCTGAGAGGGAGGCGGCTAGCTCCTCTTTCAGGTCGCGATCCTGGGGAAAGCGAGCGGCCAGAGTCTCCATAATTGCGATTTCCCGATGGGCCTGATCGAGTGCGGCTGTCGGCTCGGTGTGTTGCCACGCTGTGGCCAGGGCACCGTGAATTACGGCTTCCTGCTTCACGGCCTGGGGGTCAGAGGGCCTCAGCTCGGCGAGCCGGTGAGCGACTGGAATGAGCCTCAGGTACATCTCGATCCCCTGCTGCCGCTTGAAGTGGTTGGCCGACAAACCGGCGAGACCGGCTTCAATCTCGAGCCAGCGGGCGATAACGTCCGGATCATTTTTTCTGCGGGCGTAGAGGGGTGCGAGGAGCGATTCGGCCTTGAGGTAGCTGTCACGCGCGCCGGCGGAATCTCCCAAGCTGGGACGGGCGGGATCGCCCTCAATGGCCGCAGTTTTGGAATAGCCCGCGGCCAAAGAAAGCCGCAGCCGGTCGTCGAGGCCATGCTCCTTCTCAAGCGACTCGAGGTAGTTGAGCGTAGTTCTTACCAGCACTTTTCGAGCTTCAGTTGCGCCTGGAAGCCTGGCAACCGCATCGTGGATCTGGAACAACGCCTGGTCGGCGAGGCTGAGTAGTTGGGTGAGGCGCTGCTCGGCGCGAGCGCGTTCGCGCAATGCGCGGTCGCGCTGCTGGTCGGCGTTTAGACGCTGCTGCAGTTCTGCCGCGCGGGCCGCTTCGGCCTGTCTGAACCCGGCCTGTGCGCGGGCGCGTTCGCGCTCGGCGGCGGTACGCTCGACTTCGGCCGTGTGGCGCGCCGATTGCGCTATCTTCTCCTCAGAGACGGTCACCACCAAAGCTGCGAGTAAGCTCACCAAAATCAAGACGGCGGCGGCGACCGCAAAACGGTTTCGTCGAGCGAATTTCCGCGTGCGATACCAGAACGAGCTCCGGCGCGCGATTACGGGCTCGCCATCCAAATAATGTTGAATGTCGGCGGCAAACTGATCGACGGAGGCGTAGCGCCGACCCGGCTCTTTGCGCATGGCCATGAGGACGATGGTGTCGAGGTCGCTCGCGAGAGCGGGCGCGAACACGCTGGGGCGCGTGACTTCGGCGTGGCAGATGGCGCGATCGACCTCCAGGGGAGTGACGGCCTTGGTCTTGTGAGCCCGCTCGCCGGTGAGCAATTCGTAGAGGACGGCGCCAAGCGAGTAAACATCCGTCGCGGTGGAGATAGGCTCGCCGCGCACTTGCTCAGGACTCGCGTAGTCGGGCGTGAAGGCCTGAAGCGCGGTGGTCATTGTTTTCGGCTCGGCGGTGACCAGCTTAGCGATGCCGAAATCGAGCAGTTTGGGCGTACCAGTCGCTGTAACGCAAATATTAGCCGGCTTCAGATCGCGATGCACCACCAGATTCCGATGGGCGTAAGCGACGGCTTCGCAAATTTTCAAAAATAGCCGCAGGCGGGTCTTGGTATCCAATTCGTGCTGTTGGCAAAAGACGTCAAGGGGCTGACCTTCGACGTACTCCATGACGAAAAAGGGCAATCCGTCGAGCGTGGTTCCGCCATCGTACAAGTGGGCGATGAAGGGATGATCGAGATTGGCAAGAATCTGGCGCTCATGCCGGAAGCGTTGTAGAACTTCAGCGGTATCCATGCCGCGTTTAACAATCTTGATGGCAACCTGTTTGCGGTATTGCTGGTCGTCGCGAATGGCCAGGAATACGGCTCCCATGCCTCCGCGTCCAAGTTGACGGAGAATGCGGTAAGGGCCCAGACGATCATCGCGGAATTGGGAAGCGAGGAGCAGAGAAGCCTCGCCTTCGACTGCGGCAGCGATGAATTCTCCGCTACCGGTATCGGCCTGGATAAGGGATTCGACCTCAGCGCGCAATTCGCGGTCGCCCGCGCAGCATTTGTCCAGAAAGCGCGCCTGCTCAGACGGCGCAAGATCTGCCGCTGCAAGGAATAGTTGTTGCGCTTGATCCCATTTCTCGCGTAGCATGGATGTCCGGAAGAGCTCTCACTTATATCTGCGTAAGCGGAAGGGCGTTTTTGAAAATCATTTCGGCCCAATTCGCCGGCGATCCAGATCGCGCTTCAGCCAAGCCTGGGCGACGCGCAGCTCGGCGCGGACCTTCTGCACTGGAACCCCAAGCACATCGGCGGATTCTTCAGCCGTCAATCCGCCAAAAAACCGCATTTCGATGAGCTTAGCTTTGCCGGGATCGGATTGCTCGAGCGTGCGCAAGGCATCATCGACAGCGATCACCTCGGGCGGGCTTTCGACGGGAGAATCCATCCAATCTTCGAGCGAGCAGCTCAACTGGCCGCCTCCACGCTTTTCGGCGTTGCGGGTACGCGCATGATCGATTAGAATTTGCCGCATCAGGCGGGCGGCGACGCTGAGGAAATGCGCACGGCTGCGGTAATCGGGCTGATCGTTTCCTATAAGCCTGACGTACGCTTCATGGACCAAAGCGGTGGGTTGGAGGGTATGGCCGGAGCGTTCATTCTTCAAGTGGCGTCCGGCGAGCCTTCGAAGTTCCTCATAGACATGAGGAGTGAGCTGGTCGAGCGCGCTCTTGTCGCCCGCCGCAAACTCCTGCAGCATCAACGTGATGGGCAAGCTGGCCATGGGGATCTTGGCAAAGAGTCTACCACCTCCCTAGGAATATTACTGGTTTTTCAAAGAAGCAGATCGCGTTTTAGCAATCATTGGTGAGGGATCTCGCACCCGCGGGATTCATCAAGGACAAAACAATGACGCGACAACAATGCACGGGCGCCGCTCTCGCCGCGCTTTTTTTCATCACCACGGCCGGAGCCCAGCAAGTACAGCCGCCAATCGTGCCTCGGCTGATTCAGTTCAGCGGCGTATTAAAGGATAGCCAGAGCAAGTCCCAAACCGGGAATGTGCCCGTCACGTTTTCCATCTACGCGTCGCAGGAAGACGGCGCGCCATTGTGGACCGAAACTCAGGAGGTTACGCCGGGCGCGGATGGGAATTACGCGGTGCTGCTGGGCGCGGCGAGCCAGAGCGGCGTTCCGGCCGAGTTGTTTTTGAGCGGAGGGGCGCGCTGGCTGGGAATCCAAACACCGGATCAGCCGGAGCAGCCGCGAGTGCTGCTGGTTTCAGTTCCGTATGCGCTGAAAGCCGCCGACGCCGATACGCTGGGCGGCAAACCGGCCTCGGCATACGTAACAGTAGAGCAGCAAGCGATCTCACCCGCGCCGGGAGCCCACGCTGCCGCAGCGAGTCAAGCGGCTTCGACGGGCATGATGCGGGCCCTCACTGCGCCACTGAACACTCCGGGAGCTTGCTCGACTGTGACCAGCGATGGGACCGCCGCAGCCAACAGCATCGCGCTGTTCACCACAGCCTGCAATATCGAAGCCTCGCCGCTGGTTGCTTCGAGCGGCAAGGTTGGATTAGCCACCACCACGCCCTCTGCGTATCTGGACATTTATCCCATTACGACTGCTTTTGCCAGCTCTGCAACAGTGACCGCGCAGGCCATTCGAGGCAATGTCACTGCGAACCCTTCGTCGGCTTCTTACGGAATTTATGAAGGCGTGCGAGGTCAAGCCAACGATGGCGGCGCGACCAACCGGGTGGGCACGCTGAAGGGATTTGTATCTTCGACCGGGACGACTTCCAACCAAAACGTGGATGCGCTGTACGGGTTGTACAGCCAGGCGCAGGTGAACAAGCCAGGAGGAACGGCTGCTGCCGCTTACGGGATATTTGCGAATGCGGTCGAGACCGCTGGAACTTTGAGCACCGGTTACGGGTTGTACGCGGAAGCGCAGGGCACAATGGCTACCGCTTACGGCGTTTACTCCACCGTCACGAATTACTCGAGCGGGAAACCGGTAGCCGGCTATGGAGTGTTCATCGCGCCTCTTACGGTGTCCGGGACCAGTTTCGGGCTGTATCAAGGCGGCAGCGGCGACAAGAATTATTTTGCCGGGAAGGTCGGGTTGGGCACCTCCACGCCCTCGGCGCTGCTGGAAGTGAACGGCACGGCGAAGTTCGATGGAGCGGTGACGTTTGCAGGCGGGGAAACGTACACGGGCAATGTCACCACCAACGACCAACTCGTTTCCACCGTGGCGACGGGAACGGCGCCGCTTTCAGTAGCTTCGACCACGCAGGTAGCGAACCTCAACGCGAGTTTGCTGGACGGACTCTCGGCAAGCGCATTCGCCACCACGGGCGCCAACACATTCTCCGGCGGTCAAACGATTAACGGCAATTTGAACCTGACGGGCTCCATCAACAGCGCGCTTGTTTTGCAGGGAAGCGTAACCGACCCGAATACCGACTATGCCAGCGCTAACGTGATTGGCGGCGATAGCTATAACATAGTCACAAATGGCGCGATCGGAGCGACCATTGCCGGCGGGGGAGCGGTCAATCAAAGCTCAGAGACACTCTATCCGAATACCGTCAGCGCCGATTTCGGGACGGTAAGCGGAGGGGTTGGCAATACCGCCGGCGGCGACTACTCAACCGTCGCCGGGGGCTATGAGAATAGCGCCAGCGGCAGCTACTCGATTGCGGCGGGAGGGTACCTTAACATCGCCCGCGGCGCCTACACCTTTGCTGGAGGCTGGAACGCTGCTGCCTCCGATAATGGCTCGTTCGTTTGGTGTCAGGAAAACGGCGACGTGTGTACCAGTAAAGGAACAAACTCGTTTATGGTAAGCGCCGGGGGTGGCGTGTATCTCTACAGTGGGCCGGGCGGCCAAGGCTGTTACCTGACAGCGAGCGCGGGCAGCTGGGCGTGCTCGAGTGACCGCAATTTGAAAAGCAACGTCGCTTCCATCGACCCGCTGTCAGTGCTCGAACGCGTGGCGCAGATGCCGATTTCGCAATGGAGCATGAAGAGCGATACCGCAGGCCATAAACACATCGGACCTATGGCGCAAGATTTTTACGCCGCGTTCGGTCTCGGAGACACCGACAAATATATTGCGCAAGGCGATGCGCAGGGAGTGGCGCTCGCCTCGATCCAGGGCTTGTATCGGATAGTGCAGGAGAAAAATGAGCAGATTCGAAGCTTGCTGCAGGAAAAAGGCGAGGAGATCCAGGCGCTTAAAACTCAGCTCGAAGCTTTGGAAGAACGGATCGCGCGCAAGTAAGCAAGAAGCATGCTGGAACTACCGTCGGTCGAGCGGCGTTACTATTGCTGAGAATAACCCTAACCCGAAGAGAGCGAGAACATCCCTGTGCTTAAGGACATGAAGTATGCGGTCAGGATATTAGCCAAGAATCCGGCATTCACGGCGGTGGCTGTGTGTTCGCTCGCCATCGGAATTGGCGCGAATTCGGCTATCTTCAGTTTTGCCGATGCGCTGTTGCTGCGGCCTTTGCCGGTTATGAAGCCGAGCGGCGTCGTTAGCATCAATCCCGGCGCCGCCGAGGCCTTCGGCGCGAACACCGCGGTCTCGTATCCCGATTACCTCGATTATCGCGATCGGAACCGTTCCTTCGATGGTCTGATTGCCTTCCAGTACAGCCAATTTGGATACGCAGCGAATGCCTCAGTGGCTCCGGAGACGAAATTTGGGGTATTTGTGTCTGGAAACTTCTTTCAGGTTCTGGGCGTGGAGCCGACGGTCGGCCGCGGATTTCGCGCGGACGAGGACAAAGTGGCCGGGCGCGATCACGTCGCAATCTTGAGCCATGATTTCTGGCTAGCGCATTTCAATGGAGCTGCTTCGGCCATCGGTTCCAGGGTGCTCCTGAATGGGCTCGAGTTTACGGTGGTCGGAGTGGCGCCCGCGGCTTTCACCGGGGTCGATCAGTTTGTGAAGCCCACCATCTTTGTCCCGATCGCAATGTCCCCGGCCCTCTCAGGAACGGACAACCTGAACAAGCGCGACGCTCGCTGGTTGAACGTCAAAGGCCGCCTCAAGCCGGGCGTGACAAACGCCAGGGCGGAAGCCGATTTGAACGCCATCGCTAAAGTTTTGCAGCAGACGTATCCATCCGAGCCCCGCGATCAGAAGGTTCGCGTTCAGACCGAACTCGCGCTTCGGATTGAACAATCTCCGCCGGATGCCGGTCTGGTAGAGATGCTGGCGCTGCTCGCCATCTGCGTTCTGCTGGTGGCGTGCGCGAACGTGGCCGGATTGTTGTTGAGCCGTGCGACAGCGCGCGGGCGCGAGATCGCGGTTCGGGTGGCGGTGGGAGCGGCACGGTGGCAGCTGATGCGGCAGCTCTTTTTGGAGAACCTGCTGCTCGCGGTGGGGGGCGGGATCTTCGGCATCGCGATTGCGTTGGCCGGCATGCGGCTTTTCGCGAGCATACCCATTCCTAGCGATGTGCCAATTTCGTTCGACATAAGCCTTGATCATCGGGTGCTGATCTTCACGCTGATTGTCTCTGTGGCGAGCACCTTCCTGTTTGGCGTGGCCCCGGCCTGGCGGAGCTCCCGATCGGACATTGTTTCGGGCCTGAAAGCCCGGGATGCGGATGGCGCTCGCAAAGGGCGGCTGTGGGGCCGCAACATCCTAGTCTCGTCGCAGCTGGCCGTTTCATCGGTCCTTCTGATCGTGTCGGCCATAATCTTCATTGGCTTTCGAAGCCAGCTCGCGCAAGGGCCCGGCTTTCAAACCGATCATCTGTTTCTGATGAGCTTCGACTCGGGAATGGTCCACTACACCAAGGCGCAGAACGAGCAGTTCTATAGGCAACTGCTGGAGAAGGCGCGTTCGACGCCGGGCATACAGTCTGCCGCAATCACATCAGTCATTCCATTTGGTTTCGGCGGCGATATGAAACCCGTCGTCCCCGAGGGACGCGTTTTGGGGCGCGGCGAACAACCGCCGACCTCTTTCGATTCGGTCGTCAGCGACGGCTATTTCCAAACCATGCACATGCCGATCTTGCGCGGCAGAGGCTTCGTTGAATCCGACAAGGCGGATTCGCCGCGCGTCGCGGTTGTTAACCAGCACTTTGCGAATACGTTCTGGCCGCATCAGTCCGCTATCGGCAAACGCTTTCATCTGCAGGATGCCCAGGGACCGCTGGTCGAGATCGTAGGAATCGCCAAACAAGCGAAGTATCTCTGGATCGGCGAGCCGCCCAGCGACTTCCTTTATCTGCCTTTTTCTCAGAATCAACAGAACGGCATGACTCTGGTGACGGAATCACCTATGAGCGATGCGTCTACGGTCGCGCCGGTGTTGCGGCGGCTGGTGCACAGCATCAATCCGGACATGCCTGCCTTTGACGCGCGCACGATGCAGGATCTGTTTACCAAGCGGGCGATTCAAACCCCGAACATCATCGTGGAGGCGGTTGCAGGCTTGGGCGTGATGGCGCTCATTCTCGCCGTGATTGGGCTGTATGGCCTGATCGCATATTCGGTCAGCCGCCGTACGCGCGAGATTGGAATTCGAATGGCGATCGGGGCGGACCGACGAGGCGTCTTGCAAATGATCCTGCGGCAAGGTTTGGTGCTGGCCCTCTCAGGAACAGCGATAGGTCTGGCGCTGGGCATTGTCGCTTCGCGCCTAGTGGGATCGATGTTTATCCTTTCGTTCGGCGGCACCAATCCGGCTTTGTTTCCCGTGATCATGCTCCCGCTTCTGAGCGTAGCGCTGCTGGCGGCATATACGCCGGCAAGGCGCGCTTCGCGGATTGATCCGATGAAGGCGCTTCGCGAAGAATAGAGGAGGAGAAGAAGACCGGGTGGGCAAGCTATTGAAAACAGGGTCACAACGGACGCAAATAAATTTAGTGCTGGGCTGACAGTGGTTTTATGGGTTTTCTCTTGAGATGTATGCACAATTGGCGTACACTTCTGTGTAGGGACCTTTCGGACCGCATTCATATTCGGGAGGAAGGAGGGACACACGATGCGAGTGACAGAACGCAGCACACAAACAATGGCAAATGACCGCTTTGCAGCGCGGGTGAGTCGCGAAAAAAAGTCTCTGTGGCAGCGGGCCGCGAAGATTCGTGGCAGCTCGCTGACGGAATTCGTGGTCAACAGTGCCATGGAAGCGGCAGAGCGCACCATCAAAGAAGCGGAGTTCATGGAACTTACGCAACGCGATAGGGTAGCGTTTGTACAAGCCCTCCTGAATGCTCCGGCATCCCCCAATCGAAAACTGCGTAAAGCCGCTCAACGGCACGCGCAGATGTTCCCCGCGAGTTAACGTCATTAGCGCAAATCTCTTTTTTGAAATCGAGCCGCTTGCAGCCAGCCACAAACGCCTCCGAGCGGCTTTTTCATGCGGGGTAGATGCGCTCGACCGTTATTTGAAACAGCAGGCCAGCCAGGACGCC
>JBAUUG010000505.1:0-15401 GCA_049582585.1 Bryobacteraceae bacterium
CCGCTATCCTGCAGAAGGGCTACCGGCAACCAACGGAACCAGCTTGTCAAGAAAGCGACAAAATCTCTGACCTCTTTGAAATAGCGGCGAGGCACGCTGGACGTCGGAATGGCATAGAAGTTTGGGAAAACGTCGGGATAACGTTTGATCATTTCGAGATCGGCCGGATCCTGCTGCCAGCCTTGGTGTGACATATCTGAAAAGACGCAGTCGAGTATCAATTCGTCTTTATATGCATCGTGAAGCGCCGTGCCCGCTAGCGGCGCTAATAGAGAAAGCTGTGGTTCGGCGTGGTCAAAACGAGAAGAATCGACAAAGAAATGAATAGTGTCTCGCAAATCTTCATAGGTCTCGTCCGGGAAGGCAGTGATTAGCGCGACCGCGGTTTTGATACCAAGACGGTCGGCACATTCAATTCGCTGCATCGCCTGCTCTAAGTCCAAATCCTTACGGATTTTGCGCTGCAAACGTTCTGATCCAGTTTCAATGCCAAAGAAAATCCCACGGCAGCCGGCATTCGCCATCCGTTCGATCAAAGCGTCGTCCACGCAGTCTGTCCTGGCGCTGCAAGCCCACGTAAACCGATCTTTGCAAGCCAACAATGCATCGCAAAATGCAACTACCCTTTTGCGATCGACGGTGAACATGTCATGGATCAGGCTGAAGTTGGCGATCCCGGTTTCGGCCTTGACCTGCTCCATCTCCCGGATCATCTTCCACGGAGATTTCAGACGGAAATTTCGACGAAAGAAGTCGTTGGTTGAACAAAAGGTGCAGGCGAACGGACAACCTCGCCCGAGCTCCAAATAAATGCTGCCGCGTCTCTTCAGATCGGGGTCAAGGTCGAACGCAGGTAGTGGGAGAACATCTAAATTTTCTACCACCTTGGCATTGTGGTTGCGAACCACCTCGTTATCGCGTCGGAAGGTCAGCCCCCGAATTTGCTCTAAAGCGCTGCTCTCACGACGTGAAGCGAGGACTCGTAACAGATCGGCGAACGTCTCGTCAGCTTCTCCCCGGAGAACAAAATCAATACAAGGAAACGCCCGCATGGTTGTCTGATCAACCACTGACGCCTGGGGACCGCCGAGAACGACCTGCGCGTTTGGAAAGAGGTTTTTAACCTGTTGGGCTAAGCGCAACGTTAGAGGATAGGAACTGCAAATAGAACTGAAGCCAAAAACATCGAAAGACTGCAACGCGAGCCGCTGGGTGATGAATTGAAAGAAGTCATTTGGGACCTTGTCTTTATCGCTGCCGAGAAACTCGAGGTATAGACAATCAAGATTAACGACCGCTGGCTTGAGCGATTTCTCCCGTAAGATTGCAGCTAGAGTTAGTACGCCGACGCTGCCCGCCATGAATTGACCGGCATTCGCGGTGAGCTCGGGGTCGATGAAATCAGCGATAGTGAGGGCCGTAACCAGGCAGACTTGCAGACCCTTGGCATTCCCGTTGCATGGGGCGTGCGACTCTTTGCTTATTGCGCGTTCCGTAAAGAGTTCGAATCTGCCATTCTGCCTTTCGTTTACCGAGGCGGTCTCAGACAACTTCGTTTTTTACTTTAGCCACGAGGTCGATTTTGGGGTGATGGCCGGTTGCGCCTGCCTGGCCACCACTGAGAACTTCAATGAGATGATGCTTGAACTTATCTTCCAGTTGTTTCACTTGGGCTTCAGAGAGTTTAAGATCTGAAGGGATCTCTACTTTTACTTCCGACATTGCAGTTGCCTCCCTTGTTTGGTTAATTTGTCTGGTTAATAAAGAATCAGTGTTGCGATCTCTTGGCGGATGTGAGTTTATCACGGCAAACATGCGGCGTCCATAGAGCATTCATGCACTCTGCCGCCAACAAAGGCGTCGACACAGAGCGGGAAACACGTGTCACAGGGATTGCGCGGTGTGCGAGAGGTAGCAACGGTAAGGAAGCAGGAACAGTTCACCGCTTTACTCCACCACATTACTGTCAATCTGCTCCGGGGCGCCGGAAGCATCACCGTACGAGCGAGGTCGGCGAATGGCTTCGAAAGGTTGTGATGGGTTATTACCAATACCATGCGGTTCCCGGTAACTCGTCTCAGCTGCGGCTATTCAGGCGTCGTGTCTGCCGACTCTGGAGAAGCACTCTGGTGCGGCGCAGCCAAAGCGCGCAAGTGGGCTGGGATCGCCTCGCCCCTCTGTATGACCGGTTTCTCGCCGATGAGGTAATCGAGTGCGCTCTTCGCGCCAAAGCGACTCTTTATCGCGCGCCTTGCCCTACACACAGTGTAAGGGTTGCGATAATCGCTGTCTCATCAGCTCGCGACGAGTTCGCTGGCTTCGAATGTGAGCCGAGGGTTGCGGGACGTGCTCTGCGAAAGCTTGTTGTTTCGGCCCTCGCTCCGACGGGCGAATTCTGTGCCGACACTACAAGTACTAATTCTTCCAGCCGAGGCTGACACATGCACATCCCCAACTGAGCCAATGACCCTCCCTCTTGACAGAAGCGCAGTGATTTCAGTACCTTTTAACTTTCTTTGCGTATTTTACAAGCACCTCACGTAGGGCCATCAACAGATACCGGGAGTCCGGTGTATCCGACTCACAGCCGAAAGAACCGGGGGCGTTCTGTGCGTGCATAATTTATCTGGCAGAAAGAGGAGATGGAATGAGTGCAATCGCTTCACAACGCGGAAGCGGATTCCGCTGCGGGCTCTCTTGCCTGCTGCTATTCACCATCCTGTTTACGACCGGGGTGGTGCTTCGTGGCCAGGGTTATTTCGGAACAGTAAGCGGGGAGATCACCGACCCCACTCGGGCCATGGTTCCCGGTGTTTCGGTAACGTTGGCCGACCAGCAGAAGGGTTATCAGTTCACAACTACTTCCGATAAGAGCGGACGATATTTGTTCACTGCGATTCCGCCCGGAACGTACTCTGTTACCGCGCAAGTGCCGGGCTTTGAAAAGTTCGTTCGCACCAACATCACGGTAAACGTGAGCGAGAACGCGACAGCAAACATCGCTCTGATAGTGGCCACTTCCAAGCAGACGGTTGATGTTCAGTCTGAAAAGCAAGCTCTTTCAACCGAAGACGCAGTTACCGGTCAGGTGATCGACCGCCGCTTCATAAATGATTTGCCTTTAATCGATCGGTATGTGCTCGATTTCGTCTCGCTCGCACCCGGAGTCAATAACATGAGCGACACCAACGGTGTTGGCGATACCGGAACGAACTTTGCATCCAATGGCAGCCGTGGCGCGAGTGCCGACATCCTGATGGATGGCGCGTCCATCACCAACTTCGAGCCGAACGGAGGCATCACCCAAGTCACCTATGTGCCGTCTGCCGAAGCCGTGGAAGAGTTCAAGGTGCAGCAAACCAACTTCAGTGCGGAATATGGCTTTTCCGGAGCTTCGATCGTCAACATGATCACGCGTTCCGGAAGCAATGCCTTTCACGGTAGCGGGTACGACTTCATACGCAACAAGATCACGGATGCAAATAATTGGTTTGCTAACGAATTCGGAGTTCCCATCCCTCCAATTCACCAAAACAACTACGGTGGCACGGTCGGAGGACCCATCGTTAAAGACAAAAGCTTCTTCTTCTTCGATTGGGACGGCACGCGCGCTTCCAATTTGGGCACGTATCAGGCCGGCGTTCCGAGCGCCGCTGAACGCAAAGGCGACTTCGGAGAACTCTGCCCAGCGAATGGCGGTACATTCAACTCTGCCGGCTTGTGCAGCGTCATCGCGGGCCAGCTCTACGATCCCTATTCCGGCACGTATCAGACTCCGGCAAATGGTCCCGCCGGCGCCTACCGCAGTTCTTACATTCCCTTCGATAACCTGGCTACCTACGTCAGCCCTGGGAATCCGCACTTGAATGGCACCTCTTATCAGTTACCGCAACTTCCGGGTAACCTGATCGACCCCGTCGCCCAGAAACTTATGAACCTGTTCCCCTTGCCGAACATTCCAGGAGGCAGCATTTACGATAACTGGGCCGGTGGGGGAGCGACGCGCAATCCAAATGATCAATTCGACATCCGGATTGACCACCGCTTCAGTGACAAGAATCTGATCACGGTGAAGTACTCCCAAGATGGGAACAGCGTCGCTCCATATAATTGCTTCAAGAATTTCTCAGACCCTTGCGGAAGTGGTCCCGATCGCGGAGCATCTCACCTCATAGCCATTAACGATACAGAAAGCTTCAGCCCCACGCTGGTTTTGACCAGTACGCTGGGATACTCGCGCGGCAGTGAATATATCGATGCATACAACAGCAGTCTGAACTCCAATCCGCTGGGTACGCTAGGATTTCCGTCCTACCTGAATAGCAACGGTTTTCTTGCCGTTCCCGCCATCTTCATCGGTAGCGGCTACTATTCCGCGGGTTTCACCAGCATCGGACAAAATCCTTACGGCAACTATCGGCAAGGGCAGGACACCGGCCAGCTCACCGAGCTGTTGACAAAGATACTCGGCAAACAGGAGCTGAAGTTTGGATTTGAAGGACGCTTGCACCAGCAGAACTACATCCAAACCAATGCGCCGGACGGTGAGTTCAATTTCAACAGTTCTAGCACTTCACAGTGCCCGACTCCCGACATCACTGTGTGTGGCGGGGATGCCATGGCGAGCTTTATGATGGGCGAGCTGGCAGGCGGAGGCAGCGGCGCATACCAGATCCAATTCAGTCCTGCGACGGAGAATTTTCAGTACGCCGGATATGTCCAGGACAATTGGAAAGTCAGGCCCAACCTAACGCTGAACCTGGGATTTCGCTATGACGTATCGCTCCCGAGGACCGATCGACACAACCGCATGAACTGGTTCGATCCCAATGTGACGAGCCCATTGAACGGCGGCAGCTTCAGCTACGTGGATCCCATCAGCGGTCAAGCGGTCACTCGCGCGCTCGTTGGAGGAGAAGTGTTCAATAACGCGAGTATCCGTAGCGATTGGCTGACCGATTGGAAGGACTTCCAACCGCGTTTCGGCTTCTCTTATCTGGTGGCCAAGAACACGGTATTAAGAGGTGGCTACGGCATCTATTACGACCAGACCCGCTCGGGCGCCAACGGCCTTTTGAGTTATGGATCACAAGGATTTACACAGTCCACTTACGATGTCACGACGTACAACAACGATGGGGCTACGCCCTACATACACTTGAACAATCCGTTCCCGAACGGGTTGATTCTACCGGCGGGCAGCTCGCTCGGCTTGCTTAACGACGTCGGTTACGGGGCTGTCGGTCCTCTCCGGACCGCTGCCGCTGCCCAAACTCCGTACGAACAAAGTTGGAGTTTCGGCATACAGCACCAGTTTGCATCCACAGTCGTGCTCGACGTGGAATATCTCGGGAAGAAGGGAACACATCTCTACTTGGCGGGAGACAATAACCTGGATGTTCTCGGCTCTTGGGTCGAGAAACTTTCGCCTGCTCAGATTTCGAATCTCGTCAACTATGTGGCGAATCCGATTGCGCCCCTGCTGACCGGCTCTCTCTATGCCAATAGCCCTCTCACGAGCCCCACCGTCCAGGCCTTCCAGTTGTTGCTGCCTTATCCGCAGTTCACAAGTGTCACGAGTGACGAGCCCCCAGTTGCAAACTCCATCTATCATGCACTGCAAGTCTCGCTCGACAAGCGTTACTCCTGGGGCTTAGAGCTGCAAACCAACTTTACGTGGTCGAAGTCCATCGACAACTCGTCTATTTACGACACCAATGTGGCCTGGCTGGCGAATGGTAATAACTCGGGCAATAACATTCAGGATCCCAACAACGCTGCCGCCGAACGCAGCCTTTCCACCTTCGATATTCCGTACCAGTTCAAATTTAATTACACGTATGATTTGCCGTTTGGCCGGGGAAGAACATTTTTCAGCAATATGCCCCGTGCTCTCGACCTGTTCATAGGTGGATGGAAAACCGCCGGCGTTTGGACCGTTCATGACGGCTTCCCGCTTCAATTCGTCGTCTCCAACGGAGGAACACCCATTCCAACGTATGGAGCGCAACGTCCCAATCTGCTTGGTACGCCCGAACGGACTGGCGGATCAGATGGAAACTGGATCAATGATTACTTCTCGAATCCGGATGTCTTCCAAATTCCGGCGCCTTACACGCTGGGCAATGCTCCGCGAACTTCCGGTGCTGTGCGCACTCCCTTCTTCTTCAGCAATAACTTGTCTCTCCTGAAGCAGTTCGCACTATCGTCGAAAGACGAAAGTCTCAAGCTCGAGCTGCGGCTCGAGGCGCAGAACGCCTTCAATCATCCTGTGTTCGGTACACCGGACACAGTCGTAGGCGATCCCAACTTCGGCATCATCGGTTATACCGCAGTTGGACCTCGTCAATGTCAATTGGCCGCGAAGATCTACTTTTGAGTTCGCCCACATGACCTTGCAAATGTCCTGGCTGCGACTGGCAGCGTGGCTAAGCCTCACTCTCCTGGCGGTCGGCGCAGCAGCTGGCCAGACGATTGTTGTCGATGCCACTCCATCCCATGTCGTCAACTCGTTTAGTCCTGTCAGGGCTCTGGGTGGTTCCATCGATCGTCTGCGCGGAGGCCCGACGAAAGAGGACAACGAGAAACATAGCGAGCGATTGCTGACCGATCCGGTTCTCAAAGAGCTACTTGGAGCGGGATGGCAGACGGTGAGCTATCGCCAAAACACAGAGCTGATGATCGAGGCCTGGCACTGGAACCAAGCCGGCATGTGGAGCAACGCCTCCAGGAAAGAAGGCTACTTCATCGGCAGCCCTGAACCAACAGGCGAAATGATTCGTCATTCCTGGGCCTATCCATTGCCGCATCGCGGCGCCACGGTGGGCGATGGTGACGGCTGGTCTCGTTTGACCGACGGCAATCTCAATACCTACTGGAAGAGCAATCCATACCTCAGTAAACCGTTCACCGGTGAAGACGATGCGCTGCATCCGCAATGGGTCGTGATCGATCTCGGTGCAAAAGTTGACGTGAATGCGATGAAGATCGCCTGGGCCAATCCGTACGCGAAACACTACAGCGTGCAGTTCTGGACCGGAGAACTGGAGCCTTTCTACGACGGCATCAACAAAGGCGCTTGGCAGACGTTCCCCAACGGTGTCATCCACGACGGAAGGGGTGGAAGCCCAACTTTAAAGTTGCTGAGTTGGATCATTCCCGTCCGTTATTTGCGGATTTGGATGACCGCGTCTTCCAATACGTGCGACACGCACGGTCCCGAAGATCGGCGCAACTGTCTTGGATACGCCATCAATGAACTCTATGTTGGAACCATGTCGGCTGATGGCAAATTCGTAGACGTCGTCAAGCATCTGCCAAGCCGGAATCAGACTATCACCTGGCCTTCGTCAGTCGATCCATGGCATGCGGCCTCCGATCTCGACTATGGGCGCGGCGACCAGATCGGATTCGATTTCTTCTTTAACTGCGGAGTGACTCGCGGGCTTCCCGCGATGGTCCCGATTGCCATCCTGTACAACAATCCGGAGGATGCGGCCAACGAGATCGCGTATCTCTATAAACGCAAATATCCGCTCGCCGGCATCGAAATGGGCGAAGAGGCTGACGGCCAGCGCGTGCTCCCGGAAGATTACGCCTCACTGTACCTGCAGTTTGCACGAGGCATCCACAAGCTGGTTCCCGGAGCGCCACTCGGAGGCCCTTCTTTCGAGGGGACGGAAGGCGACGTCGATTCCTGGGCCGACGCTGGCGGCAGAGTCTCGTTCCTCGGCCGTTTCGTCAATTACCTCAAAGCTCACGACGGATTGCAGGATTTCACTTTCTTTTCTTTCGAGCACTATCCCTGCGGTGCTGGCGGTGGCGAAGGCAAAAAGTGCGCCGACTGGAGTTCGCTCTACTGGGAACCAGCGTTTGTCGAGCACTTGATCCAGGCATGGAAGGACAACGGTTTGCCGCCCAATATGCCTTTTTATATGACGGAAGGCAACGACCTTCAAGATGGCGGAGCAGGGACCGTGAAACGGGGGCTGTGGCTCGCTGACTATGTAGGCTCCATGATGACCGCGGGCGCCAGCGGGACTTATTACTTCCACTACATCGCATCGGAAGGCAATAACGGGGACGGTTTCCTGCCGATCGACAAAGCAAACCACGTCGTTGCTTATTCGCCGCAATACCTGGCCACTCAAGTAATCACGAAGGAATGGGTGCAGCCTGTTGACTCAGCCCATAAACTGTTCAAGAGTGCGAGCGACGTGACGGATGAGAACGGAAATACGCTTGTCACGGCATATACGGTCGAGCGTCCCGACGGAAAGTGGTCGATCATGTTCGTAAACAAAGACAAAGACCATGACCACATGCTGAACGTTGTATTTGCGGACGCTGGTAAGAACCGGGATCGATATTTCGTTGGTCCTGTGGAGCGGGTGATATTCGGTCCTGCAGAATACCAGCGCTACTCGAATCCCGCTTCTCGGAACAACGGTCCAGGCTCTATCTCGACGGTTACAGCTCAGGGTTCTGATACGGTCTACACGCTCCCGAAGTCATCGATTATCGTGCTTCGTGGTGCGCTTACGAAATAAGTGAGCCGCAAAACCACGAAGGTTTTAGAACCATTCGCAGTCAGCGAAGCAGGATAGCTCCACGCTAATCGCGAAGCATTTACCGATCGTTCAAGCCAACATTTTCCGGATAGCGCTTGGATAGCGGGCGGCTCGATGTTGTCGAACAGTGGCCGACGGAGCTAGTACAGCTGCCCGTGTCTAGATGCCTCGACATATTTTGTAAACTGAGTCATCGAAACACATTTAATTCCTCAACATATAGGCGCTGCTTTCCTGCGCTGGTCAATGGCAAAGCCGGTCTGCATATGCTTTTGGTGCATGGTCTCGATCGGATTCGCTCAGTCGCCCGACGGCAGGCCTCTGGTTGCGAACACGCAGGATGGTGCGTACGCGCACTGGCTGGCGAAACCGGTGCTGCATTCAAAACCTCTCGATGGGATGGAGGACTTGAGCCATTGGACATTTAGCGGTGTGGGTGAGATGTCGCTCTCGACCGAGCACGTGAAGCAAGGCAGCCACTCGATCTGTATGCGGAGCACTGACAGCGTGGCCCGTGTCGAGGGAGGCGGGGAATGGGCTGATATCACGGCCACGCGCAAGTTCGATCATGAGGATTGGAGCGCTTACAATCGCGTCTCAGTTTGGGTTTATGCGGATGTGGCCGGGGCTCCCTCTATTTCGTTTGCGCTGACACTACAAAATGACGGCGAACACAAGTTGCCGGATCGCTACAATGAGGGCCGCGACGAATCCTTAAACCTTCAGAACCATGCGTGGAACCATCTGGTATGGGAGCTAACGCCACTCAGCCGCGATAAGGTAGCCGGTCTCGAACTCTCGTATTCGCTTCCGAAGAAATATCCGGATATTGGGGACAAAAACGTCTTTTACCTGGATCAGCTTGAGTTGCAGGAAGTGGCCCCGGACCATGTGGAGGGATGGGACGTAGCTCCGGGTAAAATCGCGTACAGCAACAGTGGCTACGGCACGGGCTCGCCAAAATCGGCCATCGCAAGCGGGCTTCACGCCGACCAGTTCAGCGTCGTCCGGCGGGACACAAGCGAGACTGTACTCACGAAGCCGGTGGAAACGAAATCAACCAATCTCGGCAGGTACGAGGTCCTGGATTTTTCGGAGGTTCGCGAGCCCGGCGATTACTTCCTGCGCGCTGGTGATGTGACTACGCATAGCTTTCACATAGGAGAGGACGCGTGGCGCACTAGCATTTTGAAAGCGATCAATTTTCTCTACACGGAACGATGCGGCATGGAAATACCGGGCGTTCATGGTCGATGTCATCAGGACTGCTACACCGAGCATGGTGATCAACGCATAGTGGTGAATGGCGGTTATCACGATGCCGGCGATCTGTCCGCTACCGGAAACACGCCCATGATGGCCTACGCGATCTTGGATCTCGCCGACCGTCTGATGCGGCAGCAGGCAGATCCGGAACTGACAGCGCGGCTGATCGAAGAAGCAAAATGGGGGCTCAATTGGGTGCTCAAGACCCGCTTCGGAGACGGTTATCGCTCAACCGGACAACTGATCAGTTACTGGACGGACAACATCATGGGGGATGGCGATGACCGCTCCGGTAAGGCTGTGAACAATCCGGAGTGGAACTTCAAGGTTGCTGCAGTAGAGGCTCTGGCCGGCCGCGTGTTGCGGCAGAGTGACCCCGATCTGGGGGAACGGAGTCTCAAGATAGCCGAAGAGGACTGGCATTTCGCTGTCGAAGGCAGAAAGACCGAAAAGCCCAGGAAGGCTGTTTATGGGCAGCCCGATGAGTTGGAGGAGATATCGTTGGCCGCGTTAGCGTCCGCTGACCTATATGCGGCTACCGGTAACCAGACATATGCCGATTACGCGGCCCAAATGGCTGGCGAGATTGTCAACTCGCAAGAGCGCAAAATCCAGAACTGGAGTATTCCGTTGACGGGTTACTTCTATACGAGCCCGGCGAAGGACCACCTGTTCCATCGGTTCCACAAGGGCGAGGAACAAGCACCGCTGGTGGCGCTGGCGCGGATGTGCGACATGTTTCCGGACCACAAGGATTGGATGAAGTGGTATGCGGCAGAAGTTCTCTACTCCGAGTACTACGCGAAACCTGCGGCTAAATTGGATGCTCCTTTCGATATGCTGCCTGCCGGCGTTTTTCATAAAAGCGAGGCGAGCACGATCACAGGCGATCAAGGATGGACTCCGCTGCGGGCCGCTGACGAGAACTCCTTCCTTCAGCAAGTGCTGCGGGGCATTCCGCTCGGCGGAGATGCGTATCTGCGGCGCTTTCCGGTTTGGTTTGATTTCCGTGGAGATTTCAGTGTGCTGCTGTCGCAAGCTAAAGGGCTATCTACGGCGGCCCATTTGCGGGGCGATCTCGCGTCCGTCGATATCGCAGAAGAACAAGCCGAATGGGTCGTCGGGCGCAATCCGTTCGCCGCAAGCGTCATGTATGGCGAGGGCTACGACTGGGAACCGCTGTATAGCGTTCGGTCCGGCCAGATTGTGGGGGCGCTTCCCGTGGGTATCGAGACAAAGGGCTTCAACGATGCACCCTATTGGCCGCACCAGATCTGCTGGACCTACAAGGAGGTTTGGACCCACCCGGTGGGCCGCTGGCTTTGGCTGATGCAGGACCTGGCGGGACCGGCGATTGTAGAAGGTACTACCGTCCCGGGCGCGCATCAATTTATAACGTTCCGAGAAGGCAAGTCGGGGGCGATGGTCCGTGTTCCTGTGGATATCGCGACGGGTATTTTTCGTGCTCCGCTTGGCGAGGGGCAGTATACCGTCACTCAAGACCAATACTCGCAGAGATTGACGGTATTACCCGGCGGATACTATCGGCTGAACCTTCTTCCCGATCACAGGTTGTCTTTCGATGTAAGTTCGAAGATCAGTGATAAGGATGTCACGATCGAGATTTCCGGAACGGGCGCCGGCGAACATCAGTTCGCGATACGGGGGGACAACCTGGCGGGAGTTCTCGAGACGAAGGAAGGTGTGTTCTCGAAGACGCCCAGGACGATCTCGTGGCATCTGCGGGTGGTTGCGGCCGACGAACCTTGGACCGTCGTGGTGATCGCAGACGACAACACGACGGAGCGCAAGGAAGTGACGGGGGTACCCTGGGCGGGGTACGGGCGCAACAAGGATTGATGCGCTGGCGAGCTCATAATCAGAACGGCTTTGCCGACCGCTTCCTCTCCACCGAAATAGGTATTCACCGCTTCGCTCAACAAAGACTTACGAAAAGCTGCGTCGCGTTGCTCCCCGAGCATAAATTGTCTCTCGCCAGCTTTCACGAAGTCAGCACCGTTTGGCATAACGAGCGGTGACGGTTGATCCAGCTATTACTCTTCGTGAACAATGAGCGAGCCAAACCGCGCCACTACGGATAAGCTCGCGCCTTCTGATGGTTTCTCTGAGCCAGCTCCGAGTCTCTGTTTCTCGGCTCGCTTAGGTAGCCCCAAACCTGGTTCTTGGCTAGGCCATTCACGACGAGCTCCAAGGGAGGGGTGCGTTCATCGAGCGTGATCCAAACGGGCTCGTAAAGATTCACACGCTTCTTTTGGAGCTGGCGGCCGTTGACTGTGAAGCGAAGGTCATAGCAGTTGTGCTTGGCGTCTGTCTTTCGAAGCTGCAGGGTTACCGGGCCGATTGCTTGGAAACGCTTTGATCGAGTCAGAGCAAACTCGACGTAAGAGCGCCTCCCTTGCCTTTCAAGAGCCACTAATTCCGCGTGCGTCCTGGCGATGCCATCCTGTGGAGGGGAGAGTACCCCCCTAAGATTACTCGCGGCTCGATGAGGAGGCGTATCGCGATCTTCGTGGAGTGGCGGCATTTCCGGTTGCCGTTCTTGCGGCTGGGTTTGAGCGATGGGTGAGGGAGCGGGAGCAGCCGTTTCGGCGCGCGCGCCACTGTTTTCCGTGTTCTGTTGCGTGCGTGCGGGTTGGGCGGCGGTCGAGAATCGGGAGTGCTCGCGACGACTCATCAGCAAGAAGACTGCGAGGGCGCAAATTCCAGCGACTGCGATCGAAACTAGAAGCAAGCGTATTCCGGCTCGGCTGGACACCTGCTTATTGGATGCCGGCGGTTCGCGTTTGTAACGGTAATTCCGAATAGGCTTCCGCCGCCGGTACTGGGCTCAGCTTTTAAGGCCGTAAAAGGCTTCTTCGATCTCTCTTTTACCAACGAGCGAAGGCGGGAGGAAGGGCAAGCGCGGGAGACCACCATAATAGCCGTTCAAATCCATGGCGTATTTGATGCCGGGTATGCCGTACTTGGCTGCGATTAATCTGGACGGCGGCGTGAGGCGCGCCTGCCAATCACGCGCCGCCTCATGATCGCGCATGCGAAAGGCTTCCCAAACAGTGACGCAGGCGTACGGCAAAGGGTTGGCGATGGCCAGGATCGCGCCGCTTGCGCCGATTTGCAATGCATCGCAGAAGTTCACGCCCGAACCCGAGAGAACCTGAAATCCAGGCTTCGCGGCCCGCAATACGCCGGTGAGCAATTCGAGATCTCCGGAGCTGTCTTTCATGCCTATGATGTTGGGGTGATGGGAGAGCTGGGCGATGGTATCGACGGGCAAAGCATAGCCCGTGACCTGCGGGATATTGTAGAGCAGCACCGGCAGCTTGGATTGATCTGCCACGGCGCGAAAATACAAAGCCTGCGCTTCCGGCCGATGCATTTGCGTACGGTAATAGAACGGCGTAAGAACTAGAGCGGCGTGGAAGCCTGTCTCAGCCGCGCGGGCGGCGATGCGAACAGTCTCATGCACGCTCTCCGCGCCCACCCCCGCGATGAGCGCCTTGCCTTCGGTGCTTGCTTCGCGAACCCACTCCATCAACTGAATGCGTTCGTCAACGCTCAATAGAGGCGTCTCGCCCGTCGAGCCACACACCACGTATCCGCTGAGCGCGATTTGGTTCAGCTTGCGGATATTGTAGAAGGTCTTCTCTTTATAGAGATTCCCCTCGTCATCGAAGCATGTGGCCAGAGCGGGGAAGATTCCGTGTAATTTGAGAGACGTGCCAGACATTTCGCTGAAGCGAGCGCCGGGCCTCTACTTGGCGATGTAAGTGACCATCAGTGCATAAAGCGCTAGAGACTCAATCAGCACCAAGCCGAAGATCATAGCGAACCGAATGGCAGCTGTTGCTCCAGGGTTGCGCGCCATGGCTTCAGCGGCTGAGGCGGTTGCTCTCCCCTGGCCCAGCCCACACAGGCCGGATGCTATGCCTACAGCAAGATAAGCCGCAGCCATGCGGGTGGCGTGAGGTGATGAACCGGCTGGCGCGGCCTGTTCTTGAGCGAGGATTGGACTCGCCAAGACCAACAGACTCGTGACGAGCATCATAATTTTGTTCTTCATTGTTTCTCCTATAAATTTCGTTTCCAGGAGGTGGTTCGATACCGTGCGTTGGGACGCCGGGCGCTCACACTGGAACGGGATAATGCCTTAATGCTCGTGCGCTACTGCTCCGCCGACATATACCATCGCGAGCACCATAAAAATGTACGCCTGCAGAACTGAGACGAATAAGTGCAGGCCTATAAAAATAACCGGAATAATAACCTTCGTTAAAGCAATGAACGTAAGATAAACCTGCTCACCCGCGAACATGTTGGCATAGAGACGGACGGTCAAGGAAAGCGGACGGGCAAAATGGCTGACGACTTCGATCAGGAAGATGAGCGGGGCCATCCAAAGCATGGGTCCCATGAATTGTTTGATGTAAGCTGCGCCGTGCTCCTTCAGCCCCGCAGCGTGATAGAAGAGAAAGGTCGAAACGGCCATTCCGAGAGGGACCATGGGATACATGGTCGGTGAATCGAAGCCGGGAATCAGACCGATCAGGTTCATGAACAGGACGAACAGGAAGATCGTGCCGAAGAACCCCATGTATTTAGGAGCGGTGGGTCCGACCACTTCCTCGGCTTGGGCGTGGATGAATTCGTAAACGAGCTCGAACGAATGCTGAATTTTTCCGGGCTTATCAACGGAAAGCCGGGTGCGCAGGATTCCAAAGAATATGAGAACGAATAGCACGACGAGGATCTCGCAGACCAGCCAATCGCTCCAGGGATGGCGCGAATGCTCGGACGGAAAATGAATGACGTTCAGGAGCGAATTCGCCGGGCCGGCAAGATGGTGGTTAAAGAGCCGGGTGATCCAAAGTTCGTGAGGCATTCAGCGCGTGGATGGCTTTCCGAGCAAGCCTTGGATGATTTCGAAAACGGATAACGCCAGGACCGCGGCGGTACTTGCGAGTAGCCCGAGCACAACCGCCAAAGGGTTGACGCCTAAAGCGTTGACTATAACATAGCCTGCGAAAAACAGGATCAGATAGCGCCCAATGTAGGCTCCTGCCTGCCAGGGTTTTCGAGTTTGGTTTCCCGGGGCGATGGCGCGCGAGAGCCAGTTGAACAGCCACAAATTACCGAACGAACTCCCAGCGCCTAAGCTGAAGCCAAATGCTGTCCGAGGACCCTCGATCGCAAAATACGAAACGAACCCAAGCAGGCCAAACGAAGCAGTCAGCCAGTAGAGCCGGCGCAGGGACTGGTTTAAATCCTCATTTGTCATTAGCGGCGGGTTTCGCGGGAGAGTTCTTTGAAGATCTGCGTCAGGCCGGCAGCCATTCCAAGCACGATGCCCAACGCCCGCAATAAGGGGAGATGAAGCCAGCGATCGGCTAGCGCGCCGAGGATGTACCCAGCAAATACCGAGGCCGGAAGGGTGAGGGCCAGGGAGAGATATTTTCCGAGCCAGAACAGAGACTTGTCGCGCTTTCCGGGCATTATTACTAAGTGTCGCTGAAGGGTGAGGCGGTGTTCGCGTGAAGTGGCGTGTTA
>JBAUUG010000506.1:0-18388 GCA_049582585.1 Bryobacteraceae bacterium
GACCGATATCGTTCAAAGACTCTCGTTCCCCAGCGTGCTTTTCGTGCCCGATCTATTCGGCATTCAAAGCCTTTGGATCACGTCTCGCGATCTTGGCGGTGTGCTCGGCCTGGAAGTAAAGAAGAATCTGCTGGTGCCGTCAAATCGCGTGCTGAAGCGCCTTCTCGATTACGCGATTGCATTTCCACTGTTTGTCATTACCGCTCCGTTCATCGGAATATGCGCGCTCTCGATCAAGGTCGTCAGCCCGGGAAGCGCGTTTTTCCGTCAGCAGCGTGAAGGCAGAGGCGGCAAGCGGATCACGGTATTGAAGCTCAGAACCATGTACCCCGACGCCGAGCGTTTACTCAGCCAGTTTCTCGATGCAAATGGGGATCAAAAGGCAAGCTGGGAACAGTATTACAAGCTGAAAAAAGATCCCCGCGTGCTGCCCGGCATCGGCTGGTTTCTTCGCCGCTATAGCCTTGACGAGCTCCCGCAGCTATGGAACGTGCTGCGCGGCGACATGAGCTTGGTCGGTCCCCGTCCGTTTCCCTACTATCACCTCGATCGTTTCCCGCAAACCTTCCGAACGTTGCGAACCAGCGTCATGCCCGGTGTCACAGGCCTCTGGCAGGTTTCCCAGCGCAGCGACGGCGATCTCAAAGTTCAGGAAATGGAGGACACCTATTACATCCGGAACTGGTCCTTATGGCTCGATATCTATGTCCTGCTTCGAACCGTGCAAACCGTCCTGATGCCCAAAGGCGCTTACTGAAGTTTGATGCGCGATCTTCAGCGGAAGCTCCAGCCTTGGTTCGCCAAGGTGCTGCACAGCATTGCCGACCAGGCAACCAGCTCAGGCACGAACTTCGTGATCAACGTATTGCTGGCCAGATGGCTCAGCCGGACTGAATACGGCGCGTTCTCGGTAGCTTTGTCGTTTTCCCTGGTGCTCGCCGCATTTCACAATGCCATGATTCTCGAGCCCATGAGCGTCGTCGGGCCTGCCGAGTACGCCTCCGGGCTTTCGAACTATTTGAGACTGGTGAACAGGCTCAACTGGTATGCGGTGGTGTCACTGGGCGGAGCCGCTGCCGTGATCGGTCTTTTCTATCGCCAAATGGAAGTGCGAAGTGCGCTGTTCACCCTGGCGATCTGCCTTCCGGGCTATCTCCGGCTATTGACTATCCGGCGTGAACAGTATGTTGTGAACCACCCTATCCGAGCCTTTCGCATAAGCCTCGTTTACGCCTGTGTCGCCGCCGCAACGCTGGTCTTTTTTCGTTCCGTCTCTTGGCTGTCGGCTTTAACGGGCCTGATATGTGTCGGGACGGCGCTTCCCGTCTCCCTCTGGGCGGACCGGCGCTTCAGCTTGTCCAGTATTGCGGCTGATCCTTCCGGGATCCGGCCGGTTGCCCGAGCGCATTGGACATACGGCCGCTGGCTGTTCGCATCGGCGATTCTCGCCGTGGGCATATCTGAAGTCCAGACCATTCTGCTGTCTATCTTCGTGGATCTGAAATCCGCCGGTGCGCTGCGCGCGATGATGAATTTCATCCTCCCGCTCTCGCAATTGGCGACAGTATTGAGCGTCTACACTTTGCCTCGTCTTGCCCAGCAAATGAAAACGCGCGGCATCGCGCAGGGTTTGAGGCGAGCGATCGTCTTCCCCATGTTGATAACCATGTTGGCCGTAGTCTATGTCGCCGTGCTCGACTTCTCCGGACCGGCATTGGAACACCTTCTCTACAACGGCAAAATGGCGCAGTATCTAAAATATCTTCCGCTCCTGTGTGTTGCCGCGCTCCTGTCCGCGATAGGCGCGGGCTTCTCCACGCTGCTGCGAGCCGCGCAGAACTCGCAGCATCAATTTGTCGCCGGAATCGCCGGAACGCTTGTCGGCATCGGCGCGGCTCTTTTCCTCTTGAAGCCCTACGGCGTGGCTGGCGCAATCGTGAGCATGATCCTGGCCAATGCCGCCAGTTCCGCCTGCATCGTCGTAACGTACATTGTCATTCTCCGAAACCAACCCGCCAGCTGGACACGCGCGCTGGAGGGTTTGTTTAGCGAGCGTCCCGCGGCCGCGGCTGTCGACTGAGTACGAACTTCGCGATCAAAGCCGTGGCCTGTCGGCCTGGACCCCATAAGCGGCGACTTAAGGTCCGAACCTATCAAGCTACGATTAGCTCGCTATACCGTAAAGTGATAGGTCGGGGTGGACGAGCCAAGACTAATCGCCCAAGCCCCGGTTCAGGCCGCGCTGGAGCCCCGCCCCACATATAGGGCTATTTACCTCTTAACATACATCATATTGTATGCAAAACTGATTCTTAAGGTTCTGCCGGTACCGCCGACGTGCATGGAAATCGGGCGGCATTGCTGGATCCGACGCGATTACTCCCGGTGGTACGGCACACTTCGCGTGGAACGCCCGAGCCTTGCCAACGAACTAACCGGCGTCCCTTCATGGGGTATTTTCACAATGGGTTGGTGCTCCCGGGCCGTCCCCAATAGGAGTCTTTGTGCGCAGAGTCCGCCTGAAGTCAGTGCAAACAAATAGCGGTTTCCTAGAAAGCTGCAAACTGGAGTTTGCTCCCGAACTCAACTGCATTATTGGAGCACGCGGCACCTGTAAATCTACATTGGTTGAATCCACAAGATTCGCGTTCGACTGCGACACTGATCGAATCAAGGAACAGACTAGGCCAGACGGCGTCATCACGAAGACCCTGGGTGCCGGGAGCGTCCGTTGCGTCCTGGAAGTGGAAGAAGATGGGGAATTCACCGAGTACACAGTTGAGCGTGAACTCGATGGCCGACCAAGAATCATGCGGGAGGGCAGTCGTGACATTCTGGGTCAGGACATTCTCCGCGAGATCGAAATCTACTCTCAAGGCGCACTTCAGCAGATCGCGTCCTCAGACAAACCGCAGCTCCGGCTCAATTTGATTGATCGTCCAAATAGGGCGGAGATTGACGCGCTGAAGCTCGATGTCGAGGAGAATATAGCCGAATTGAGGCTCATCGGCTCCAAATTGCGAGTGCTGCGCGGCGACATCGAGAAGCGTAGACTTGAGACTCGTGATCTGGATCAGCTTCGGTCAGAGCTGGGACAAACTGTCGACAATAGACCGAAACTGCCGCCCTCGCTCGAAGAACACCACGCACTGTACATTCGCAGGCACCGTGTTCTCGAAGCAATGGCTGAACTCCATGTCCTACAGAAAAGGCTGATTTCCGACGTTCAGATACTCACATCCAATAGACCCAAGCTCGATGCAATCCGCAACAGTCTTCACGAGGTGGCTGAAGAGCACTTACATGTGGCTCACAAGCTCGTCGATAGGTTTGCGAGTGCGATCGGCAGCATCGACAGCTCCGGAGCAGAAATGTCGCGGCTCCCCATAGGTGAGGAGAGGCAGCGCCTCGCTGGGGTCTTCGAGCAAGACAACGAAATCTACTACCAACTCCGTCAACAAGAGCAAGCCGTCAGCGAGTCCCTGAAACGTGAGGACGCTGTGCGGCGGCGCCTCGCTGAACTCGAAAAGTCGGACCGCGACCTTAAGGAGCTGACTTCAGATCGCGAACTGATACTGCAGCGCCGAAAAGCTCTTCGGGACGAAGTTACGCGCAAGCGGGACCTCATTTTCGAGATGCGCGTCAGACAAGCCGAACAAATTAACCGGGAGTTCGGCTCGGTGATTCTGCTGGCAGTTAGGCGCGCAGCTCATTCAAAGCCCTTCGTTACGCGACTGTCTGAGCTACTCGCAGGCTCCAGGATTCGCACCCAAGGAAACATCGCTGAGGAGTTGACTACGAGTTTTAGTCCGAGCGATCTGCTGGAGGTAATCGAATCAGCTGATGCCCAGCGCCTTGCCGCACTACTATCTCGCGATCTGGGTCAGATTACGCGAGTCATAACGTATCTTCGAGACCATTCAGAGCTTTATGACCTAGAGGGAGAGCTTTTTGATGATTCCTTAGAAATCACCATGTTTGATCATGGACAGCCAAAACCAATCGAGCAACTTTCGGAAGGGCAGCGGGCCACCGCGCTACTTCCTCTGATCCTTCGGTCAGCCTCGTGCCCTCTGATCTTCGATCAACCTGAAGACGATCTTGATAACAGTTTCATATTTCAGGTCCTTGTCAAGAACATTCTCCATCTGAAGCACCGTCGGCAGCTGATCTTCGTAACTCACAACGCGAATATCCCTGTTCTCGGCGAAGCGGAGCGCATCGTTGTCATGGAAATGGAAAGACCTACCAAGGCAGCGCCGGCAAAGACAGGTACACTCGACGAGCGTAAAGAAGAGATCTTGCATTTGCTGGAAGGTGGAAAGGAAGCTTTTGAACATCGTGAAAGGCGCTACAGGTCCCTTCTCCAATGACCGCTGGAGAACTCCTAGTTTCGCTGGCAGGCCCGAGAGAGGCCTTCGAGACAAGCCTTGCTCGTGTCCATTCTGTCGACTCCGGCAGGGAACTGATAACAGAATTTCTGCGGATGCTCGATCGGGACGAATTGCTTGACAACAGCGAACGGGAGAGGAGGTTGGCGGCCGTATTTAGAAGGGTTTCGCTGAACTCTGCCGATACATCTGCAGTGGCGAAGGAAGGGGCAACGGTCCAAAGACCCGTTTTACGTAATCGCCTTGCCCAACTGCTTCCGGCTGAACAACGGGTGCTTCTCTACCGCCCGGTGCCCGAGGACGCAGTCGGACAAGAAGTGCCCTCCCTCATTGTGGGTCGCCGGGCTCTAGAGGGGAAGCTCACTGCTGATGCGCCGACCCCGTCTGGAGGTGGTAGCGGTCTGGCCGACGTTCTACTGCTCTCGGTAGTTGAGGACCCCGCAAGTCAGCACTTGCTCTCCAATGCCCAGTTTTTGCCTCTTCGATACCAGTCCGTGCAAGAACTCGACCGTATGTTGGAAACGAACGCCGAGATCTGTGCCTTCCTCGTCGACAGCTCATTTCTTTCATTGATGGATCGCGACGAACAGATTAACCTAATCAAAAAGCTTGCGCGTTTTTCGACCTTCGTCTGGCTTAGGTTTAACGAAAAGAATCTGCTCCCAACCAATCTGGACGTGGGGGAATGCGTTCGCACGGCTCGTTGTAAAACTGGCCTGCCTGACTACCTTGAGTTGTCGATCCGCCCGGACTCCGTTCTGCAAGAACGCGAAATAGAGAACCTTCGGGCAGCCCGTGGACGCTTGACGGACGGGCATGCCTCCGGCCTGTTTACACCGGGCGAGTTGGATAGCAGCGAGATCGATCTCCTCGGAGCAGCGATGAGTCAGTACTCCAAGAAGCGCCGCTTTACTCCGCGGGCTCAGCTTACACGGGTGACGACGAGATTTCTGCGAGGCGGGAGGAGCGGAGCGCGAGTCGCTCTAGTTCGCGTAAATGACCTACGTGTGCCAGTGATCGCAAAACTCGATCAAAAGGATCTCATTCTTGACGAGGCCCGCCGTTTCCTGACATTTATTCATAAGGATAATCCCGAACTCAATCCGGAGGTTCACTTTCACGGCCGTGCGGCACTCATACTTTTTGGCGTCATTCCCGGCACCCAAACCGCCGACGAGCCAGCGCCGACGCTAGAGCAGCGTTTGAGCGACTACTGGTTTGAGGAGATGGGAGACCCCAAAGGCGCGAGCGACGAAACGACACTGCTTACAGCTTTTTCTGATGTTCTCCGACGGTTAATACGGTTGAACACGCAAAAATGTACGGACAGCAGCTTCGAGTGTAAGGCCAACCCATATCTGGATTGCCTTCTCAACATGGAGGGGCAGGGATTCGACTGGGGCTTTGATGCGGAACGAAAGGTGCTTAGGAAAGCAGCTCAGCAACTTTTCGCGACGGCGCAAATCGCTGCGGTGTGCCATGGCGACGCACATACAGGGAACATATTGATCCGGGGCTCCGAGGGCTCTTTGATTGACTATGCTTGCAGTGGACCAGGCCATCCGTGCTCGGATCTCGTCCGACTCGAGCTGTCCATATATTCGTCCAGCTTCGTTCAGTTCGGATCAGAAACCCAACTCTCGCGGCTGCAGTCCGATCTTACGACCAAACGCCTCTCTTTCGATGATCTCTTCGCGCAATATGGCGACTTGTTGAGGTCCAAAACCGCTCGTTTAGTGCTAAGAATGTGTGTAGCCGCGCGCGATGGCGTCGGAGAGGTGTTGAAAGCCCACGACCTATCGTGGGATCATTATGTCGCGACGAAAGTGCTGTCAGCGTGGCAGGCGCTGCAGGTGCCGAGCCTTCAACAGGCGCTCGTACGTAGCGTAATCGTTGCGAATCAATCGCTGGGCTGAGGGCCGACTCGGGCCCGCACTTTTGGTGCCAGTTCGTCTACCATACCTGCGCGAGCGCGCAGACCAGTTCGAAGACAGCATTTCTATTAGCATTAATAAGCGCCCTTCTTTCTGCCAATCCACTTTGACGCGTAGTCGGCGACGCTTCAACATGCTGACGGCGATACAGGCTGCACGATTACCATCTCGCGGTTGTTCCCCCAAGTGATAGCTGTTAATGAAAAAAACAACAACTTGGCCAGCCCGGCTTCCTACTGTCCTATGGCCCGGAATTCCTGCAATTTCCTTATGGCCTCGGCTGATTTCTCTTCCGCTCTCGGCAGCATCGCTGTGTCCAGCAGGTCCACCAAATGTGAAACATCCAGGAACCTGTGCATGGCGGCGCCCGCCGACAATACGCCGTCCAGCATCGCATCCGGCTTCTCAGTTTCCTTGATAATAATCTCCACCGGCACCCGCGCCATGTGTTTTTCAATTCGCGCCAGTTCGCCAATCACAGCGCGAGGGTCCGTAATATCGGCCACCACCATGCGTGACAACAGCGCCAGCGTCTCCACCGTATCGAGTCGGCTTTTCCGGTCTTCTGGCCCAAACGTGAACAGAATAGGCACCAGGCCTCGTGCGCGCAACGCGCTCTTCAGAATCTGCAACACGTCCCACCCCGGACCCCTGAATCGGCCCAACAACAGAACGCATTTCCTACCCAGCGTGTCGATTGCCTCTCGAATCCGCTCGTTATTGACCAACAAATAAACGAACTGCGCAATCTCAATACTGTCTACCGTAATCTCAGGCTCACCTTGCGGCGTAATGACCAAATCAAACTGCACCGCGTTTTCCAAATTTAAGTTCCACGCCGCAATGCCATACACGAAAGCGCCGGTCAAATCTGCGCCTGACAATTTCGTCTCCACCAGCCGTGCATAATTCAAATGCGCGCCGCGCAGCTCTGCGTCTGTAAAGTCGGCATTCGTTAAGTCGCAAAAGCTGAGCCACGCCCCTGTCACAATAGCTTGCTCGCAGTGCGCCAGGCTTAAATCCGACCCCCTCAAATCGGCATACTCCAGCTTGGCCGATGTGAGTTTCGTTCCAACCATATATACGTGTGGCGCATTTGCCCATCGGGCAGTGGCCCCGTTCAATGTTGCACCTTCGAAATCCGCTCCTGACAGCGTCGCCCGGTCCAGATTCGCACCGCTCAGGTCGGCATCCATCAGTTTTGCCGCGCTGAGGTTCGCCCCGCTGAGATTCGCCCCGCGTAGGTTCGTGCCCATCAACAATACGCTGTTCAGATTGATCGCGCGCTCGTTCTCTTCATATGAATTTTCAGAATCCGGATCCTTATATGGGCAGCCTAAGTCGATTCCTTCCAGGTCGGCGTCCGATAAATCGGGGTTCATCTCGGGATGTGCCGCACGCCATTGGTTCCACGCCGCGACACCCTCCTTGAGTCTTCTCTCGGCTTCGTCCCTCTGGAAAAATTCAGACAGAGAGCTTTCCATTTTGCGCCTCAATCAAGCTCGTAGCTATCAGCTTCACGCTTCCATTTTTTTACCGCAATGCTCCGCCGCAGCTTGATCCAGCGCCGGCCGTGCATCCGAAGCAATGAGATGCAGTTGCGATGTGCTGTCCCGACAAATCATTGAAACTCTCAAGGTCCCAAACTGTCAAGCTGAGCCCATCCATGCGGATTTCGAGCATTTGATTGAAGTCGCAATCATAAAGCACTCCGTCCCATCCAACGCTCACGAGCGACCGGCACATCAGGCCGGAAACGATTGCAGGATTGAAATGCTCGATCAACAACTTCATGTACTCCGTGCGTTTTTCACTGCGGTCCAAGAAATCAGCGAAGCGCTTGATCGGCATGTTAGTAAGAGTGAACAACCGATGAAACTCGATCGAGAAGTGTTCGCGGAGCTCACGCTTGTAGTCGGCCTCCAGGCAGCTTTGATCGGGAGGCAGACTTGCGCCCAGCGGATTGTATACAAGATTCAGCTTTAACTCTGAGCCTGGCATGCCATACCCGAGCTTATTGAGGTGTTGCAGAGCGCGAATACTCTTCTCAAATACGCCCCGGCCGCGCTGGGTATCAACGTTCTCAGCCGTATAGCAAGGCAGGCTCGCGGTAATCTCGACCTGGTGCGTCGCAAGAAAATCTGCAAGCGATTCCATCCCAGGTTCAAACAGAACCGTGAGATTGCAGCGGTCGATGACCGCGCGGCCCAGTTCACGCGAGCCTGTGACGAGTCGGCGGAAGTTCGGATTCAGTTCCGGCGCGCCGCCCGTGATGTCGACCGTACCAATTGTCGGGCTGGCAGAAAGCAACCTGAGCACGCGTTCTGCAACGTTCTCCGGCATGCTCTCGGTTCGCTTCGGGCCGGCTTCCACATGGCAATGCTGGCACGCCTGATTGCATCGCTTTCCTACATTGATCTGAAGCGTGGTGACGCGGTCGCGCCGCAACGGCCAAAGTCCATGCGTCAGTAACGTACCCGGGAAACTGTAGCCGTTCGGCTGCTTTTGCAGCACCTTCAAAGGTGCTTCGGGATTCACTCTGGTAAGGTCTCCCATTCAGTAGCCACTTCGCTCGAACTGTGTTAGAGCACGCCTAACTGCTGCTCCGATTGTCCCAGACACGAAAGTTCCGATTGTGTAACACCAGCGGCCGATCTGACTGGATTAACGTAGATTTTAGAAGTCAGCGGGAACCACGAAGATCGACGTGAGTGGCGAAGTCATAATTCCGGTTTGCATATTCGCAAAGCCTCCCATACCTGCTGAGGTCAAGACGCGGCTCATCCCCGCTTTGGGCGCTGCCGCTGCTGCCGAATTGGCGGCCGCTATGCTTCTGGACGTTTGGTGCACAGTCGAATTATGTCCTGGCGTTCGCCCGATTCTGGCAACTACGCAACCCGGCGATTTCCCCGTCCGTGTTTCCCCCGGTGATATCTGGCTGCAGGGCGATGGCGATCTTGGACAACGGATTGAGCGCATGTTCAATCGCGGACTGCTCCACGCCCCAGCGGTGATCGCCGTTGGCGCGGATTCCCCGGCGCTCTCGACGGCGCACCTACGGGCCGCTCTCGATGCTCTGCAGACACATGATCTCGTAGTGGGCCCGTCGAGCGATGGCGGTTTTTACCTGTTGGCCTTGCGCCGGAGTCAAGCGGGCCTCTTCTCCTCGGTTCCCTGGAGTTCTTCTAAGACCTTACAAGCATTGAAACGGCGAATGGAGGAATGCTTCTTGTCCTTCGCGGAACTCGAGCCGCTGTTCGACGTGGATACTCCCAGCGACCTACTCACACTCGAGCAGCATCTGTTAACCCATCCATTGTTAGCGCCTGCTACAAGAGCCTGGTGCTATCGAAACCGGCCACGGGTTCTCGCATAGCGATGCGCATCAGCATTATTGTTCCCGCGTTGAACGAACAGGAGTGCATCGCCGAAACAATCAGGACTCTTCAGCAACTCGAGGGTGAGAAGGAGATCATCGTGGTGGACGGCGGAAGCAGTGATGAAACCCGGTCTCTTGCTTGCGCGCAGGGGGCCCAAATCTTCACTTCACCGCCCGGACGCGGAGTACAAATGCATGCTGGAGCTTCCAAAGCTACAGGAGATGTGCTCTGGTTTGTACACGCCGATACGGCCCCGCCGGTACATGCTCTAAACGAGATTCGGAAACACCTGGAAAGTCCATTGATGGTAGCCGGCAACTTTGGGCTGGTCTTTGACGGACCTTCACGAGCCGCGAGGCAGCTGACCGCTATATATCCGATGCTCCGGATCCTTGGCCTCTGTTATGGGGATTCCGGAATCTTCATCCGACGCGAAACTTACGATCGAATTGGCGGATTTCACGCACTGGCGTTGTTCGAAGATCTCGACCTTCTGCGCCGATTGCGCGGAGCCGGACGATTCGTCCACTTGCCCTGCAAGATAGTTACTTCGTCGCGCCGCTTTGAGCAGCGCAATTTCGCTTTGACCTGGCTACACTGGACCGCCTTGCAGGTATTGTACTGGTGCGGAATTTCGCCGAACTGGCTCGCACGGTGGTATCGTCAGGCACGCCACAGCGCTTCCTGAGCGGGCTCACGCTTCGAGCGCGCAGATAGGCTCGCGAGAATTCGAATTAACGGCGGGAGTCACGCCTGCGGCAGCACGGAACGGGAGCGAAAGGGCATTGCGCAGCTCCTGGTCATGGTCGTTCCGCAACCCCGCCACACCAATAACAATCGAATCCTGAGCAACGCGGGTCCGCAAGGTGCCGTGCAACCAATCCCAAACAGTCAAGCCGCTCGACCAGTTGCAATTTACCTCTTCCGGAACGACGGAATGATGGATGCCATGCAGTCTCGGTGTTACCAGAATCCTGGCCACGCGCCGCTCCCAAGTAAGTGGTAGCCGAATGTTCGCGTGGTGGAACAAAATACACAGGAAGAGAAACGTCTGCCAGAGAGCGTACGATGCTGGCGTGGGCCCAATCACCCAAACCTGTGCCGCGCGGAATGCAGCAGAAAGGGTAATCTCGCCGAAGTGAAAGCGAAGCGCAGTGGATGCGTCCATCTCGCGGTCGACGTGATGCACCTGGTGGAATCGCCACAGCAGCGGAATGCGGTGAGTCAGACGATGCCAAATATATAGCGTGTAGTCGAGCAACAAAATGGCTGCGACTGTTCGCGCCCGTTCCGGAGCCGGAACAATCCGCAGTAAACCGCTCCCTTGTCGTTGCGCTCGTGTCGCGATCGCGGCTGCCACGGGAACCTCAAAAAACTGCATAGCAGCCGCCGCGAAGCCTGCTACCGCCAGATTGCGAATGTCGCGCTTCAACTTGCTGTCCGCAACGCGTCGAAGCGACCTCTTACATTCCCAGCACAGCAGCCCAGCCACCCAGCCGGCCACAAGAGCCGCGCGAATCGCACTTTGGGAGCGCTTACTCATACGCTTCACTATCATCATCGTTTGGACGTTCGAAAACCGCTGCTCCGGTGTCATGTCGATGAGCCTCTGATCGCCCGCACACCATCCGAAAGCGGCCAACCGCCTGGGCGATGAACTCGGCAGAATGGTCTTTGGCGGCTGATGCCGCAAATCGAACACCGGGACAACCTGCCTGAAGGCGTGCGGCAACATCTGATCGACCGGATGCGCAATCGCGCGATCAGCGTACCGGATCTGAACCAACTCCGGCTCTTTAACACTGAATCAAAATGACAACACTTGGCATAAGATAGAATCCATTCACCGTGAATACCTCTTTGATCCCGACTCATCTGTTCGCTGTTGACGGCGCTGCACCCAGCGCCAACTCGGATGACGTTGGCCTTTTTCTTGGCTCGTGGAAACTGATCTCCTACGAGCTGACGCTCACTTCCGGATCCACTCTGAAGCCATTTGGCGACCATCCAGTTGGTCTCATCCTTTATCAAAACGACGGCCACATGTCAGCTCAATTGATGCTTCCCGCGCCCATCCCGTTCGCCAGTTCGGACTCGCTTCAAGCAACGAAAGACGAGGCTGAGCGGGCTTGGCGCAATTACGCCGGATACTGGGGCACGTTCAGCGTGGACACGAATAACCGGATTATCACGCATCACGTCGAGGGCGGTTGGTTTCCTAACTGGATCGGCACGAATCAAGCGCGTTCATTTCGCTTCGGCGAGGGCACGTTAATTCTTGAGGCTGACTATGCAGGAGGGCTCGCAAAATTGGTTTGGCAGAAAAGTGACTAAACCTGCGGCAGACGTCCTCAGCCCGCACGCTCGCAACTTGCCAATCAGCCACCATCCGGGCTCAGGCCCCACTCTCGTAATCTTCGATCAGAACATAACTCGAAGTAGTCCCGCCGGGAGCTGCCTTTTGACTCTGCTCGAACCGCTGGTCGGCAAATGCAGGATGCATCTTTTCGTAACGCGTACCGATCTGCCCGATGCGCAATTCATTCGCAAAACGAAACTCCCGGCACCGCGAAGGCCAGTATTTCTTTCTTCGTTCCTCTTTACGTTTCTCGCAACTCTCTCTTACTCGGCTCTTTATCGCAGGGCCCCTGGTCTGAGGATTGGCACGGAAGGCGCATTTCCGTTTTGCGACATTTCATACGCGCATAGTTGCCACTCCGTGCTGCTGTTTCGTTATCGGCAATTCGTAGGCGGCGGCCGTCTGCGCCATGCCGCTCGAATTGTAAGTCACATTTGGGGAGCAGTCGCTGAGCGAGCTGCCTTTCGCTCCGCCAAAACCATTGTTGTGCCCTCTCAAGGCTTGGCGCGCGAGTTGCAATCCGCATATCCGAAATTGGTCCGAGGGAAAATCCACGTCATTCCAAACCCGGTGGATACAGAAGCATTTCCGCGGCCCTCCAATTTCGATCCCGGCGAGGCAAAAGCCCGGCAGGGAATTCCCGCCAGTGCGTTCGTCCTAAGCTTCTGCGCGCTCGGCAATTTCGAGCTGAAGGGATTGCGCCTGGTGCTCGAGGCGTTGGCTGCCTTAGACGGCACGGTCGCGCATCTCATCGTAATCGGCGGCCGCAGCAGCGAAATTCGCGATTACGAAAGCATCGCCGGGAATCGAGTCCACTTTGTCGGATTTCAAACCGACATCCGCCCATATCTTTGGTCCTCAGACGCTTTCGTCTTCCCATCGGCTCACGAGACCTTCCCGCTGGTCTGCCTGCAAGCGGCAGCGGCCGGCTTACCGCTAATCACCACGCGTCTTCACGGGGTGGAAGAATTTATGGTCGATGGTGAGACCGGCTGGATCGTCGAGCGCAATGCGCTCTCCATTCAAAGCGCAATTCAGGAAGCAGCGGCAGATCGGGCGCGGACCGCCGCGATGGGCTCATCCGCAAAAGAGCGAGTGCAGATGTACAGCAAACAGCAATTCCGAAGCCGCTGGATGGAATTGCTCGGCCATGCCATCGGGGTGCCTGGTCTGCCTAATCGTCCGTAGAAAAGAAACTCCCGAGGCTGCCGCTCGCGAGCGCCCCCAGCGGATTCTTCTCATCGCCGCTGTGCCTGTGCTCGGCCGGGGCGAGTTCGTGACGCAGCCGCTCCAGAGTCATGCTTTGCAGGATCACCCGTCCTGGTCCGGTCAGAGTAGTGAGAAACACACCTTCGCCGCCGAAAATCGCGGTTCGAATGCTGCCCACCATCTGGATGTCATAGTTCACCGTCGGATCAAAAGCCACCAGGTGCCCCGACTGCACCTGTAATGTCTCTCCGGGCGCAAGATTGAAATCAACGTGATCTCCCCCCGCGTGAATGAACACTGCCCCAGGTCCGGTCAGTTTCTGAAGAATAAAACCTTCGCCCCCCAGCAGTCCCGCGCCGAGACGCCGAACCATCGCAATATCCAGCGTCACGCTGCCCTGCGCGAACAGGAAGCCATCGCGCTGCACCATAACGGTTTGACCCGCAGCTAATTCGAACACCTGAATTTTGCCCGGATAGTGTCCCGCAAAACCGACTTCACCCGCCGCTCCAGTCGCGCGGAAATAAGTCCAGAACAGCGATTCGCCCATCAACTTGCGCTTGAGCGCTCCCATGAGTTTCTCGCCTATCGATTGGCCGCTCATCCGGGTAGTCCAATCGACGTTCGCGGACTTGTAGATCATCTTTCCAGCTTCGGCGTATATGTCCTGACCAGGCTGAAGATGAACTTTCGCGATCTGCAGATTATGGCCCTCGATGTCGTATTGCAGGGGCTGCATCGTCGGGGCCGGCGGATAGTAAGTCGCAGGCATTGCCGTTCCCGTTCCCGTTGCCGTTCCCGCCGCCTGGCCGCAGTTCAAACAGAACTTCGCCGAATCCCCCAGCTGTGTACCGCAATTGGTGCAAAAAGCCATATTCCCTCTTTCGATCGTGTTCTTCTATGCTAACGAAAAGTAGAATCGAAGCTTGCGAACGGTTCTCCTTAACCGCTGGACACCCTATGCCCTCTATCTGCTGCTGGCTGCTGTTTTCTGGAATTTCTACGCTGTGCAGCTCAATAGCGATGGAATTTCTTACCTCACAATTGCTAGGGAATACGCGATTGGCCAGTGGTCCGCCGCGCTAAACGCCTACTGGAGTCCGTTGTTTTCGTGGTTAATTGCTGGAGCTCTGGCGCTTCATGCGCCCGGTTTACAAAGTGCCAGACTGATTTTGCTCGCATCCGGATTGACTGGAATCGCGGCACTCCGGCGTTACAGCCTTCAATTCTGCCTGGCCCGCGATATCCGCGCAGGCCTCGCGATCATTGCCGCTCCCGTGTTCGCTTACTTCGCAATGAAAGTGGTCACTCCGGATTGCATTGCTCTTACATTGCTGTTGTTGTATTTCAATGTGACGTGCGCGAATCAATCCATCCGGCGTCGAAACTCCTTCTACGCGGGATTCCTCGGCGCACTGCTTTACCTGACCAAAGCCTATAGCTTCGTTTTTGTCGCCGCCCACCTTACGCTGACTGCTGCATTGCGTCTCCGCTTATCGCGTCAGTGTTCGAGCCCGCGCGAAATCGTCAGCGCGTACAGCATTTCTCTCGCATCACTTCTCTTGTTCTCCGGCCCTTGGTTGATTCTGATCGGGATCAAGACCGGACATCCCATACTGAGCACGGCAGGCTCCTACAATTATGCGCTCGCGCACTCCGGCAGAAGCGGCCATCCCATGTTGAACGATGGATTCTTTCCTCCACCGAATCCGGATTCAGTAAGCGTCTGGGAAGATCCCAGCCGAATGTCCATGCCGCGTCCCCGCAAAGGCCAGATGTCGATCATTGGCGAAAACCTGCTGCAGTTTGCCCAATACACAGGTTCGGCGTCCATATTCAGTCCATTCATCCTGATGATTTTCGCTTGGATGACGCTCAGTCGCTGGCGTCGACGCGAGCCCGTTCTGTGTTGGGCATGTCTTCTGGTCGCCTATTTGCTCTACCCTTTGGGCTACATTCCCATTCTGATTGACCATCGCTATGTCTGGATTGAGGACCTGCTTCTCTTGCTGATGGCTGGATGCATCCTCGACGCCGTCAGAACTAGAGTTCCGGCGATCGCGGCGATGATTATCGGTCTATCCTTTTGGTGTGTTCCGGTAACGGTGTTAATCGTTCACCGAAATGATTTTCGCGATCTCGACGCCTTAGTTCAATCTTTGCGTCCCCTGCATCTGAACGGCAATATCGCATCAAACGCCAGATGGGATGATTCGCAATATCTTTGTTATGAATTGGGGCTTCGCTATTACGGAGTGCCCGCGCGTAATGAGACCCAGCCTGCTATAGACAAAGATCTCGAGAAGAACAACATCAAGCACGTTTTCCTTTGGAGCGGGCCGAAACTATTGGCCGTCTCCGATGTCGGCGGAGGCCGGAAATAGGAACCGCAGCGCGTCCCGCATCCTAAAACCCCAAGCCCTCTCATCATGCCCCGCGCCTTGATCTTCCACGAATCTGAGATCCTGCTCAGGACGCCAGCCCTTAGCTACCAGCGCGTCGTGCAGGTCTTTGGCGTTTTTCACGCAAGCCTCGGGATTCTGGCCCTCACAAGTTCCGATATCGAGCCAGATCTTCTGGCCCAATTTAATTCGCAGCTTGCGAACTTCCCTGAGTATGGCCCGATTCGCCCACCACACGGAGGGTGACATCACGATCAATTTCCCGAACGTCTGCGGGTAATGCAAACCGAGATAGAGAGTAACCAGTCCCCCGAGCGACGATCCCCCCAAGCCGGTATTCGCGTAATCCGGTAAGGTGCGATACTCCGCGTCAATGAATGGTTTCAGATCGTCGACAATCAGCTTTCCATAGGCTCGCGCGCGGCCTCCGCGTCCACGGCGATCGCGCACGTGCGTGTACTCGTACATCCGCCTTTGACCGGCATTGTAGATGCCGACGATGATGAGAGGCTCAATTTGCCCCGTCTGAATAAGCTCTTCCGCCACTTCATCTAGGCCCCACTCGTTCCCCGCAAAGGCAGTGGCCGCATCAAACAGATTCTGGCCGTCATGCAGGTACAGAACGGGATAGCGCCGCTTTGTGGCCGAGTTGTAATCCGGCGGCAGATACACAATCACATCCCGGGCATCTTTGAGGAACCGGGATGGAAGCGCCTTATGAAACCTTAGAGTGCCGGTAAGTGTATGGTCCACAGGTAGGGCGGACCGCCTGATCCGCGGGTGACCTCCCGGTCACCCTTCCGCGGCACGCTGCGCCGAAATCGAGCCGTGCGCGTCAGCAAGCGGTTTTTCGGATTTTTCAACAGGCCACTAGCCTTTCACGAAGCCCAGCGAAGCCGAGTTCATGCAATAGCGAAGACCGGTCGGCCTGGGTCCATCGTCGAACAGATGCCCGAGATGGGCGTCGCATTTCGCGCAACGGACCTCGTTGCGAACCATGCCATAGCTTGCATCCACCCGATTCTCTACGTTCTCTTTCGCGATCGGTTGCCAGAAACTTGGCCACCCGGTACCCGATTCAAACTTGGTCTCTGATGAGAACAGAGCATTACCGCAGCAGACACATCGATAAATCCCGTGCTCGTGGTTGTTCCAGTATTTGCCCGTGAAGGCAGGCTCCGTGCCGGCGTGCCGAGTCACCTCAAATTCATCCGGCGTTAGCTGCTGACGCCACTCCGCGTCGCTCTTTACCACTTTCTCCACCTCGATCACTCCCTTCCGCTGGCCTGAATCCGTGAAGTCGACGACCTTCACCATTTTGGGCGATTTGAAGAACCCGAAAGCCGATGTTGTGGAAATCCCGGCCGCAAGCCAAAAAGGGCTCTTCAGAAATGTTCTTCGTTGCATATCCACTATGGTAATTCGTCGCGATGGCCCGAAGCGGGCCAGTTTCCGAGTGGCCGACCACTCGCCCGAAGAGCGCGAACGCTACTTTAAGAGGTACACGACCGTCGTCTCAGTGTCAGCCGGATCCGGCGTCGGATCTCCGTATATCTCCCACGAGTGCCCAGCGGACTCCCTCCGATTCGCCACCATCCAAATTCTGATCGCGTCATGCGCCTCGTTCATGCGATTGTACGGGCCGCGGTGCACGGCGACGGCAGCCTCGCCCCCTTGCGTTTCGGTCGCATACACCTCGCCCGCAGCTTCAAATGTGCGCGTGACCTCGACACCGAAGTCGCACAGCATAGGCGCGCCCTGCTGTGTGGGGTGGTGGTAGAGAAAAATGTTGTGGCCATCAGTCCACAGGCCTGGCTGGCTGCGAATGAACTCCCAGACCTTGTCCAGGGCGGGCCCCCACGCCGAGCCAACCGCACCCGGCGCGACCTCACGCCGCACTGCGGCCAACTTGCGCGGGTGAACAGTCAGTAGGTTGACAGAGACGGGCATTCCTCGATCGTAAAGCAAGATCCTGATCGTGCGCACTATCTGCGGCATCGAGAGTCACGCGCCGTGCGAATCGGACGGATGGTGCCCGGGGTTAGCCCAGTCCAGCGCCGGGAAGGCCTCGGTCGGATCACGGGCAACCCGGACACTGACCACTACCCCGTGCCTCGGCATCTGCCGCGGCAATAAACTATTTCTGCCGCCACTCGACGGTTTCTTCAGAGGGCTTCCCATCCTGCCCCTTCAGCGCCATTGTCACTTTGATCTGCCCTGTATTAGGCTGGTACTCCAGGACTCCCAGCTTCAGCTCATCTTGCCCCAATTTGATCTCTTGCCGCGTCTGGCCATCCGCAATCACGAGCGTCGCGTCAACGGCTCGGTTGAGTTCCCGAGCGCCGTGATTCCACGAAATCTGCACCAGATGATCCTTTTCGGTTGCTGTCAGCTCCAGCGCCTTCGAAGTGGGTCCCAGCAAATGTGAATACGTCGCTGTCCTCGATATCAGCCACAACAACACAAGCGCGCCCACCGCAATCAGTAAAGGAATCACGAGCGGCTTAAGCCACCGATTGCCGGCTCGCGACGGTTTAGGATCAGGCTGCTCGTCTGTTTCGCTATCCGACGGAATCTCAGGCAGCGACATGAATTCTGCTTCGTCGAATTGAAACTCCCGGACAGAAGGCTCCTGATCCACCTGCCCGTTACTGGCCACGAAAAGCGCGGTGGTTCGAGGCCCTCGCGCCTGTATGAGAAGCACCACGTAGAC